>JAISGL010000189.1 GCA_031263125.1 Opitutaceae bacterium
TGCCCTTCAGTTTTTGCCCAGCAGATTTGCGAGCGGCTCTTTGATGGCGGCGGCCCAGATTTTGTAGCCTTGCTCGTTGGGGTGCAGCAAATCCGGCATGATGTCGCGCGGGAGCGTGCCGTCGGGCGCGAGGAACTTCGCGCCGATGTCCAGGAAAAAGACGGTTTTTCCGTCATGCAGCGGGGCGATGAGTTTGTTGACTTCGCTGACTTGCACGCGCGGCACCGAGTCTTTTTCACCGCGCGGGAACACGGCGAGCAGGAGGATTTTCGCGTCGGGCAGTTGCGCGCGCAGGTACTTGATGAGCGTGGCGACGCCTTCGGCGATTTCAGGCATCGTGTTGCGCGGGGTTTTTTTGTCGCTTTCGAAACCGGTGTTGTTCGTGCCGATCATCATCACGATGGCTTTCGGGCGGAGCGCGCCGAGTTCGCCGTTTTGCAGGCGCCAGAGCAGGTGTTGCGTGCGGTCGCCGCTGATGCCGAGGTTCACGGCGTGGAGCGGCGCGTAGTTTTCATTCCAGACTGCGAGACCTTTTCCGCGCCAGCCGTCGGTGATCGAGTCGCCGAGGAACAGCACCTGGCAGGCGGTTTCCGTTTTGGCGGTTTCGACCAGACCTTCGTGGCGTTTCATCCAGTTTCCGGCGCGCGGCGCCGGCTCGATGGCGGTGTTGGCAATGGCGGCGGCGGGAAGGACGATGGCAAAAGCCAGCAGGCTGGCGAGGATGCGGATGGGAGATGATTTTTTCATGGTGTTTTGATGTTGGGAAGAGGGAGTGAGGGAGTGAGGGAGAGGGCGACTTAAGTCGATTTAAATCGATTTAAGTCGGAGGAGGGGAGGGGGGAAGGGGGAAGGGGGGGGGAAGGTTGCGTGCGAAGGGGCGCGTGAAGGGGCGCGCGCGAAGGCGCGCGTTTTCAGCGCGGCGCTTACTTGCGGATGTGCGCGTGGAGTTCGGCGGGGGTGGCGGTGGCGGTGCCTATCTTGCCGACGACCACGCCGGCGGCGGCGTTGGCAAACTGGGCGGCGGTTTTCAGCTGCACTCCGGCGGTGAGCGCGAGGGTGAGCGCGGCCAGCGAGGTGTCTCCGGCGCCGGATACGTCGAAAACTTCGCGCGCGGCCGTGGGGATGATTTTGCCAACTTTGCCTTTGCTGGAGAGGAGCATGCCGTCCTCGCTCATCGTGATGACCAGGTTGCGGGTGCGGTGGAGTTTGTGCAGCCTGGCGCAAACTTCGGTTGCGGGGAAGGGCGCGCCTGGCTCGGGTTCGATGCCGGCGAGCTGGAGCGCTTCCTTGCGGTTTGGCGTGATGAGGTCGAGGTCGCGGAAGGCGAGTTTGCGCTTGGGCTTTGGGTCGAGGGCAACGAGTTTTCCTTCGCGTCGCGCGAGTTTCGTGACGGTGGCGATGAGTTTGTCGGAGAGGATGCCTTTGGCGTAGTCGGAGAGAATCACGGCGTCGTGCGCGAGGACGGCGTCGCGGAAGAGGGGGACGATTTTTTCGGGGGGAACCGCGTAGGCCGGGGGCGGGTTTTCGCGGTCGAGGCGGCAGAGTTGCTGGTGCTGCACGAGCACGCGCGTCTTGAGGATCGTGGCGCCGGCGCCGGGGGTGCGGATGGCGGCGATGTTGCGGGTGGCGAGGATTTCGAGGAGTTTTTTGCCGGCTTCGTCGTCGGAAAAAAATCCCGCGACCGTGCAGCGCGCGCCGAGCGAGGCGATGTTGAGCGCGACGTTGGCCGCGCCGCCGGCGGTGTAGGTGTCGCGCGCGATGTCCACGACGGGCACGGGGGCTTCCGGCGAGATGCGCGTGGCGTCACCCCAGATGTAGTGGTCGAGCATCACGTCGCCGATGACGAGGATGCGCAGGCGCGTGATTTTTTCGAGGAGCGCGGCGGCGGTGGTGGTGGAAATCATGGGATTTTGGATCGGGCGGGTCGGGTGGATCGGACGGATCGGGCGGATCAGACAGATCGGACATATCTGGCGGATTTGGGATTTAGGATTTTTTGCGGCTCAAAAAATCCGCACTCCGCACTCACTTGATTTCCCAATCATAGTGAAAGTTCGAGAGCATCCTGGGCTTGGCGTCGGTGACTTGCACGACGTCCTCGATGCGGCAGGCGCCCTGGCCGGGATAATAGAGGCCGGGTTCGACGGTGACAACGGAGCCGGCTTTCAGGACGCAGTCGACAGTGCTCATGCGGGGCGGTTCGTGCACGGCGAGGCCGAGGCCGTGCCCGGTGCCGTGGAAAAAGCCGGTGGAGCCTTTTTCGGTGCGTTCGGTCTTGAAGCCGTGCTTGGTGAAGGTGTCGTTGACGGCCTGGTGCACGACCTGGCCGTTGACGCCGGCTTTGATTTGTTTGAGCGCGGCGAGTTGCGCTTCGCGGACGGTGGCGACGAGTTTTTTCTGGAAGTCACTGGCGCGGCCCTTGAGGAAGGTGCGCGTCATGTCGCCGTGGTAGCCGGTGGCCTGCACGCGCGGGAAAACGTCGACGATGATGAGCTGGTTGGCGCGGAGCGGCCCGGAGCCGCTGTGGTGCGGGTCGCAGGCCTGGTCGCCGCCGGCGGCGATGGTGTCGATGGAGAGCGAGCCGGCTTCGAGGCAGGCGATTTCGATGGCGGTCTTGAGGCGTTCGGCGGTGAGCGGCTTGCTCTGCCAGATGAGTTTGCCGGAGGCGATTTTGCTTTCCTTCAAAACTTTCCCGGCGGCGGCGATGCCGGCGGCGGCGCAGCGGTTGCCCTCCTTGATTTTGGCGGCCTCGGCGGGCGATTTGATTTCGCGCTCGGGGAAAATCGCGCCGTTGACCGGTTCGAGTTTGATGCCGTGGAGGATCGAGAGGCGCGCGTAGAGGCTGGCGGGGAAATCCTCGGGCACGAGGAAGGATTTCTGCCCGAACTCGGCGGCGATGACGGCGATGGTCTCGGCGGGCGAGAGGCGTCCGAACTGCCCGAAGCGTTCCATCGCCTTTTGCGTGTAGGTTTCGAGCGGGAGCACGACGTCGAAGGCGGAGTCGCGTTTCACGCGGGCGAATTCGAGCGCGTTGACGATGGCGTATTTTTTGCCCGCCACGGCGAACGAGATGAACGGGTCGGGCACACTCACGCGGCCGAAGTAGAGTTGGTCTGTGTTGTGCGCGGAATCCGCGTAGAGAAGTATCGATGTTGGTGTGGCCATGCGGGTTTGTGCGGGTTTGTTATTGGGAATTGAAATTAAATGGACACGCATTACCCACGAATATCGTGAAAAACGCAAATACGCTTTCCATTATCGCGAGGATTATTGCAGGGGCGTCCGCGCTCCTTCTGGCGGCGGGCTGCGGGGACCGCGGGGCGCCGGCCACCCCGAAGGCGGTGAAAACGGCCTCGGACTACTTCACCATCACCGTCGGCGGGCAGCCCGTGCGCATGCAACTGGCCGTGGAACAGCCGGGCAACATGCGCGAGTTGAGCCGCGGCCTCATGCACCGCCGCGACCTCGCCGAGGACCAGGGCATGCTTTTTGTCTACCGGCAGCCGGATCGCCTGAGTTTCTTCATGCGCAACACGCCGACCGCGCTGGACATCGGCTTCTTCACAAAGGACGGCGTGCTGCGCGAGGTGAGGCAGATGTTTCCGTTCGACGAGACATCGGTTTCGTCGTCGCGCAAGGACATCCACTACGCGCTCGAAATGAACCAGGGCTGGTTCGGGCGGCACGGCGTGAAGCCGGCTCCCTCGGCGACGTCCGACGCGGGCGCGAAAATCGACATGCCCGCGCTCGCCGGGGCGCTGCGGGCGCGCGGGTTCAAGCCGGAGGACCACGGCTTCCCCAATCCCGACTCACCCGACTCACCCTGAGCGTGCGCTTGCGTCCGCACGCGCCACGCACGCGCTGCACGCGCCACGCCGCGCACGCGCCGCACGCCGCGCCCGCGTCACGCTGCGCACACGTTACGCCACGCACGCGCTGCACGCCGCGCACGCGTCACGCAATCGTCACATTCGTAACAATCGCGTGACGCACGCTCTCCCGTCTCGCAATCGCGCGCGCAAATGCCCTATGACATTCCCCGTCACAACTCATGGCAGACACCGGCAAAAAAATTCTCATCATCGACGACGAGCCTGACGTCACCGACCTCGTGGCCTACAACCTCAAGGCAAAAGGCTTCGCCGTCAAAACGCTCAACAACCCGAACGCCGCCATCGGCGCCGCGCACACCTTCAAGCCCGACCTCGTGATCCTCGACGTGATGATGCCCGACCTGGGCGGCATCCGGCTCTGCCGCATGTTCCGCGCCGACCCCGCGCTCAAAAACATCCCCCTCGTCTTCCTCACCGCCAAGGCCGAGGAGCACGACCGCGTGCAGGGCCTCGAAACCGGCGCCGACGACTACATCTGCAAGCCTTTCAGCACAAAGGAACTCGTGTTGCGCGTGCAAGCGCTCCTGCGCCGCGCCGCCTCCGGCGAAACGACGGCGACACCGCCGGGCGCCTCCGAAAAACAACTGCGCGCCGGCGGCATCCTCCTTGATAACGAGCGCCACAGCGTGACCGTCGCCGGCGCGCCGGTGGACCTGACCGCGACCGAGTTCAGACTCCTGCAACTGCTCATGGAACGCCGCGGCCGCGTGCAAACACGCGAGCACCTGCTGCTCAACGTCTGGAATTACGAGACCGAGATCGAGACGCGCACCGTCGACACGCACGTGCGCCGCCTCCGCGAAAAACTCGGCGCCGAGGCCGCCTGGATCGAGACGCTCCGCGGCGTCGGTTATCGTTTCGCCGAGCACGCGCCCCGTGATTGAGCCGCCACCGCTTCCCGCCGCCGCCTCCCGCCGCCACTGCCGCCACCGCCACCGCCATCGCCGCCATCGCCACCACTGCCGCCACCACCGCCACCACCGCCGCCACAATCGCCACCGCCCACCGCCACCGCCGCCATGCTTGATTTTATGCACACACACGCTCTCGCCCTCGCGCTGCTGGTTCCGCTGGCGTGCGCCTGTGTTGCGCTGCTGGCCGGGCGATTCATGCTGCGGCGCTCGCTCGTCGAAATCGTGCGCGCGCTCATCAACAGGCGTCCGGCGCCGGGCGTTTTTCCCGGCCCCCAAAACCGAGTCCGCGACGAACTTGTCTCCGAAATCAACGAACTGGTCTCCGAAAACCGCGAACTCCGCCGCCTGCGCTCCGGCCAGCTCGCGCAACTCGAAGCCACGCTCGGCAGTTTGCAGGAGGCCGTGCTCATCATCGACCAGAACAACCTGATCCTGCTCGCGAACCGCGCGTTGCAGTCGATTTTTCCCGGCGCGGCGACCGCGCTCAATCAGCGTTTCGAGCGCGTCATCCACGGCGCGGCGTTTTTGGAATACGTGGACGCGGTGCGCAGCCACAGCGCGCGACCGCAGCACGAAATCGAGTTCACCGCCGGCGCCGGGACGCGTTGGGTGGAAATCACCGGCACGACCATACCCGCCGCGGGCGGCGTGGGCGCGAGTGGTGGCGGGGGCGGCGGTGGCGCGGGCGGCAGCGCGAGTAACGACGGTGCGGGCGATGCGAACGGCGCGGGCGATGCGGGCGGCGGGGGCGATGCGGGCGGCGGCGGCGCGGTCTGGTCGCTGTTTGTTTTTCACGACATCACGCAGCGGAAAAAACTGGAGGCCGTGCGCAAGGAATTCGTCGCGAATGTGTCGCACGAACTGCGCACGCCGTTGAGCGTGATCAAGGGTTACGCCGAGACACTCATGGACGGCCACCACGACATGCCCGTCGAAGACCGAGATCGTTTTTTGCGGACGATCCACCGTCACGGCGAACGGCTCGCCACGCTCATCGACGATTTGCTTTCGCTCTCGCGGCTCGAATCGGGGGAGCCGGGGTTGCACATCGCGCGCGTTTCGCTTCCGAAGATCATGCACGCGGTGGCCGACGATTACCGCGCGCGTCCGGCGGCGACGGGGCACGACATTTCGGTGATGATCGGCGCGGGCGTCGGCGAACTGGACATCGACGCGAACAAGTTCACGCAGGTTTTTGAAAACCTGATTGGCAACGCCCTCAAATACACGCCCGCCGGCTCGCGCGTAGACATCACGGCCCGCGTGCGCGAGGCCGGGGTGCGCGAGGGCGGAGGCGGGGTGCGCGAGGGTGGAGGCGAGGGCGAGGTCGGGAGCGTGCGCGTGGTCGGGAGCGAGGGTGGGGGCGGGCGCGAGGGCGAGAGCGGGATGCGCGAAGCCGGGGTGCGCGAGGGTGGGAGCGGGGGCGGGGTGCGCGAGGGCGAGGGCGGAGGGCGCGGCGGAGGGCGCGAAGTCGAGGTGTGCGTGCGCGACGATGGGCCGGGGATTCCGGCGGCGGATTTGCCGCATATTTTCGAGCGTTTTTATCGCGTGGACAAGGGGCGTTCGCGCGACACCGGCGGCACGGGTCTGGGCCTGAGCATCGTGAAGCATATCGTGCAGTTGCACGGTGGCCGCGTGCGCGTCGAGAGCGAGCCGGGGCGGGGCGCGGCGTTTTATTTCACGCTGCCTGCGTAGCGGACGGGCGCGATGCGGCGTTCGTAGGGCGCGACCTTGTGTCGCGCCGGGATTGGCGGAGGCGGAGGAGGGTTCGCTGGCGAACGCATGGGGACGTTTGCGGCCTGACACAAGGTCAGGCCCTACGAGGTCAGGCCGGACACGCGGGCACATGCGTCACGGCGGACGATGCGTGGGCGATTATCCTGCCGTCAGGAAATCGCGGACGGTGGCGGGGAGGTCTGGCTTGGGGACTTCCTGCTCGGTGCGGGCGGTCATGTCGCGGATTTTCACGACGCCTTTCGCCAGTTCGTCGCCGCCGTAGATGAGGGCGAGTTTGGCGCCGGACTCGGCGGCGGCTTTGAATTGTTTTCCAAAGGCCATGTCTTTCATCGGATAATCAACGCGGAATCCTGCCGCGCGAATCGCGTGGATGTCGGCAAGGGCGGCGAGGCGTTCCTGCGCGCCGCCGATGATGGCGTAGACGTCGGGCGATTGCACGAAGGCGGGCATGAGGCCGCGTTGTTCGAGGAGGAGGTTCATGGTCATGTCGCCGATGGCGAAGCCGACCGCGGGCATGCCGGCATAGCCGAGTTTGCCGATGAGGTCGTCGTAACGTCCGCCGCCGGCGAGGGCGCGGAGTGTGCCTTTGCGGTCGAAGGCTTCGAAGACAAAACCGGTGTAATACGCGAGGCCGCGGACGACGCCGAGGTCAACCGAGATGTATTTTTCGAGGCCCATCGCGGAGAGGTTGCCGAGGAGTTTTTTCCAGTCGTCGAGGCGGGCGTTGAGTTTTGCGGCGGCGGGCGACGTGGCGAATGGGGCGAGGGCGGCTTCGAGGGTTTCGAGCGATTTGATTTGGAGGAAGGCGAGGATTTTTTCTTTTGTCGCGGCGTCAAGCGGCGCGCCCTGTTGTCCGGCGCAGGGCTTGAAGGCGTCGTCGCCGATTTTTTCGTATTTGTCGACGGCGGTGAGGATGGCGCGCGAGCGGGGTTCGTCGAGGCCGAGGGCTTCGAGATAATGGAACCAGAGGTTGCGGTCGCTGAGGCGCACGAGGAAATCCTGTTCGGTGAGGCCGAAGCCGCGGAGGCATTGCACGAGGAGCGGGATGAGTTCGGTTTCGGCTTCGACGCCGGGTTCGCCAAAGATGTCGGCGTTGAATTGGAAGAAGCAGCGGCCACGGCCTTTTTGCATGCGTTCGTAGCGGTAGAACTCGGCGATGCTGAACCATTTGACCGGGCGCTTGAGCGTGGGGGCTTTGTCGCCGACGAGGCGGCAGACGGTGGGCGTCATTTCGGGGCGGAGCGCGACTTCGCGTCCGCCTTTGTCGGTGAAATTGAAGAGCTGGCTTTCGATTTCGTCGCCGGATTTTGTTTTGTAAAGTTCGAGGGGTTCGAGCACGGGGGCGTCGTATTCCGCGAAGCCGAAGGTGTTCGCCACATGGCGCCAGACACGGAAGATGTGATTCCGGCGCGCGAGGGTGTCGGGATAAAATTCACGGAAACCGGGCAGTGTCTGGAAGGTTGGCATGGCGTGTGTCTGTGCGTCTGTGTGTCTGTGATGCGAAAATCATGACGGTGAAAAACACGGGCGGGCGGGGCGATGAAAAAATGACAGGATGACAGGATGTTTTGGCGGAATAACGGAGGGCGGCATCGCTGGTTCATTGTTTTGGATCATCGGTGCCTCCACTCCGGTGCCTCCTCTCCACTCCGGTGTCCTTTCTCCACTCCACTCACAAAAGCGGGCGCAAAAAAACCGGGGCGTTTCGGCCCCGGTTTGAAATGATGCGCGTCGTTCTCCGGCTGGGTTAGAGCGCCTTGACGTCGAGTTTCTTGAGAAACTGCTTGAGGATCTTGCCCGACTTGAACTTGACGACGGCACGCTCGGGAATGACGACTTTGTTCTCGGGTTTGTTGGGGTTGCGGCCAATGCGTTCCTTGCGGCGCTGGACTTCCAGGACACCGAAATTGCGCAGCTCGACGTTGCGGCCTTCCGCCAGTGCCTGCATGATGATGTCGAGCGTCATTTGGACGGTTGAAACAATTTCCTTTTGCGGAAATTGTGTTTTTTCGTAGATTTCCAATACGATCTCGCGTTTTGTTAGGTTTGATGACATAGGATTATGGTGTTGAATTTAAGGCAAGATATTTGTGGATAAATGGTTTGCAATCGTTATATTAGGTCAACCAAAAGAATGTTCTATTTTACTAAAAATGAGTGAAAAAAATACGCAAGATTCATCGGATCAACTGCCTGAAGAGATTCGGGATTTGTTGAAAAGTTCCCCGTTCAAGACGTTTTTTGTGCCAAAGGCCGAAAAACCGTCCGGGCCGGTGGCTGAAAAAGGGGAGGGGGGCAATGCGGAAACGCTCAGGCGAATCCAGGGCTTCAACTTGAAGCCTCGCGAGATACGCGATTATCTGGACCGGTTTGTGATCCAGCAGGCGGAGGCGAAGAAGGTGCTTTCCGTGGCCATTTGCGATCATTACAATCACGTGCGGCAGTGCATCGAGAATCCGTCTTTGCGCGAGGTGGATTATGCAAAGCAGAACATTTTGCTGCTCGGCCCGACGGGCGTGGGCAAGACTTACCTGATGCGGTGCATCGCACGGCTGATCGGCGTGCCGTTCGTGAAGGCGGACGCGACGAAGTTTTCCGAAACCGGCTACGTGGGCGGCGACGTGGAGGATTTGGTGCGCGATTTGGTGAAGGCGGCGGATGGCGACGTGGAGCTGGCGCAGTACGGCATCGTTTACATGGATGAGATCGACAAAATCGCCTCGTCGGGCGGCGCGGCCGGTGGCGGCGGGCGCGATGTGTCCGGGCGCGGCGTGCAGATCAACCTGCTCAAACTCATGGAGGAAACCGATGTGAACCTGCACAGCCAGACCGATCTCGCGGCGCAGATGCAGGCGATGATGGAGATGCAGCGCACGGGGCGGAGCAGGAAGCGCACGATCAACACGCGCCATATTTTGTTCATTGTGAGCGGCGCGTTCGACAAGCTGTCCGAGCAAATCAAGCGTCGCGTGCAGAGCGGCAGCATCGGGTTCGCGGCGGGCGCGGCGGGCGCCATCGCGTCCAGTCGGGCGCGCGTGCGGCACGACAGCGATTTTTTGCGGCTGGCGCAGTCGCGCGACATCATCGACTACGGGATGGAGCCGGAGTTTGTGGGACGTCTGCCGGTGCGCGTGGCGTGCCAGGCGCTCACGGCGGAGGATTTGGAAAAAATCCTCGTCGCGTCCGAGGGGAGCATTCTGTCGCAGTATCGCGCGGATTTTTCCGGTTATGGAATTGATTTTGAAATATCGCAGGCGGCGGTGCGGGGGATCGCGGCGCAGGCGTTTCAGGAGAACACGGGCGCGCGCGGGTTGATGACGGTGCTCGAGCGCGTGTTTCGCAATTTCAAGTTCGAGCTGCCGTCGACCGCCGTGAAAACGTTTCGCGTCGATGAGGCGACCATCGCCGAGCCGGAGAGTGTGTTGCGCGCGCTGCTCAGGGACAACGCGCAGAAGCAGCACGGGGTGTTGCGCGCCGACGTGGTGGCGTTCGCGGGGCGCTTCGAGACGGAATACGGGTTTGCGCTCGCGTTCGACGACGGCGCGGTCGACGCGCTGATCGAGCAGAGTCTCGCGGCGGACAAAACCATCCGCGCGTTGTGCGAGGAAAAATTCCACAATTTCCACCACGGCCTGAAGCTGCTCGTGAACGAGGACGGCGGTGCGGACGCGAGGCGTTTCACGATCACGCGCGAGGTCGTGGAAAATCCGGACAAGGCGATTTCACGCTGGGTCGTGGAGCGGTTCAAGAAGGCGGGGTGATGCGGGGATCTGATCTGGCTGATCTGGCCGATCGGGCTGATCTGGCCGATCTGACTGATCGGTCCGAGCTGTCCGATCCGCCCGATCCGCCTGAATTTTTTTGAGAACAAAACTGATGTCTGCTTCTGCTAACCATACACACACGCCCGCGCCCGCACACGCGCCCGCTCACGCACACACGCCTGCTCACGCTCACACGCCCGCCCACGCCCACACGTATACCGTCGCGCCTGGCGTGCGTGCGATTCGCGCGGACAAGGCGCTTGCCGTCGGGGTTTCCGGGCACAGCCGCTCGGCGCTTCAGCGCGCGTTCGATGCGGGACTGGTTTCGCGCGACGGCGTCACGCTGACGCGCGATGCGACAGTGCGCGGCGGCGACGTGATTGCGTTTTCAATGCCGCAGACAAAGCCGTCGGAATTGAAGCCGGTGAAAATCCCGCTCGACGTTTTATATGAGGACAAACATCTGCTCGTGCTCAACAAGGCCGCCGGCATGGTGGTGCATCCCGGCGCGGCGACGGGCGCGGACACACTCGTGCATGCGCTCCTCGCGCATTGCAAGGGGTCGCTGAGCGGCATCGGCGGCGTGGAGCGTCCGGGCATCGTGCACCGGCTGGACCGCGAGACGTCGGGCGTGATTGTCGTGGCGAAAACCGACGCGGCGCATCGCGGACTCGCGGAACAGTTTTCGGCGCGGACGTTGCGGAAGGAATATCTCGCCCTTGTGAGCGGCGCGCCGTCGTTGTTGAGCGGAAGCATCACGAAACCCATCGGACGACATCCGACGCAGCGGCACAAGATGATGGCGTTCGATGACGCGCCGGAGCCGGATGTCACGGGGGAGCGCGTGGTGGAGCGTGTAGGGAAGCGCGAGGAGAAGCACGTGGAGAAACGCGTGGAGAAGCGTGCGGGGAAGCGCGTGGGGAAGCACGTGGCGGGGACGGTGTTTGCCGCCGACGACGATGGCGATGGCGACGATGGCGGCGGTGGTGGCGGCGATAGCGGCAGCGATGGCAGCGGCGGATTTTATGATTTGGAGGCGGAGGCCGGCGAAGCTGCGGGCGGCGAGTCGGCGGACGGCGAGTCGGCGAACGGCGGGTCGGAGGCTGGGGAGGCTGGGGAGGCGGCGGGCGGCGCGCGGCGCAAACGTCCGGGTGGCGGCGGCGCTCGTGATGCGCACACGGATTGGGAGGTTGTGGAGCGTTACGGCAAAATCGCGGCGTTGGTGCGTTGCATGATTCACACGGGGCGGACGCATCAGATTCGTGTGCACATGAAATCAATCGGGCACATTTTGATGGGTGACGTCGTATACGGTTGGAAACCCGACGCGCGCGTGCCCGAAAAATCGCAACCGAAGCGCGTGATGTTGCACGCGGAGCATTTGGTGGTGCGGCATCCGATCACGGGCAGGACGCTCGATTTGCGCGCTCCTGCGCCGAAGGATTTTTCGGCGATGATGCGGGCGTTAAAAACGGCTGCGCGGACGCGGAAGGGCGATCTTTAGGTCTTTAGTTTAGGTCGCCGCTCCGGATCGCCGCTCCTCTACTCCTTTGTCGTGAGCTTGGCGTAGCGTTCACCGGCGAAGGTCCAGTTCACGACATTCCAGAAGGCGGCGATGTAATCGGGGCGGCGGTTCTGGTAATTCAGGTAGTAGGCGTGTTCCCAAACGTCGAGTCCGATGACGGGGCAGCCTTCGATGCCGGCGACGGCTTTGCCCATCACGGGGCTGTCTTGATTGGCCGTGGAGCCGATGGCGAGTTTGCCTTCGGGCGTCACGACGAGCCAGGCCCAGCCGGAGCCGAAACGGGTTGCGGCGGCCTTGGCGAACGCTTCCTTGAATTTGTCGAAGCTGCCAAAGGTGGCGTTGATCGCGGCGGCGAGTTTGCCTTCGGGCGCGCCGGTTTTGCCGCTGGGGGCGATTGTTTTCCAGAAGAGCGTGTGATTGGCGTGGCCGCCACCGTTGTTGCGGACGGCGGTGCGGATGGCCTCGGGAAGTTTGCCGAGGTCGGAAACAAGTTCGTGGACGCATTCCGACCCGGTGACGTTTGCGGAAGCGAGGGCGGTGTTGAGATTGGTCACGTAGGCCTGATGGTGCTTGGTGTAGTGGATTTCCATCGTGCGCGCGTCGATGTGAGGCGCGAGGGCGTCGTATGCGTAGCCGAGTTTGGGAAGTTCGTATGCCATGGTGTTTTGGTTAGGTTGAGGGTTGAGTGAGTGAGAATTGATTGACTGCCAAGGTTCTTACCACCACTTGCGCCGATGCCGCAATGCAATGCTTGCCCGGACACCGATAAATGCCTGTGAAAAGTGAAAAGTATTCTTTATAGGGGACAGACACTGTTTTGGCCTCCGTTTTGGTGTTTTGGTGGGTCTCTGTTTTGTGTTTTGGGATTGAAACTCCGAACCCAAATCCGAATCCAACCCCACAACCCCTAATCCAATCCCAAGCCTACGACTGGCCTCCATTGCCCATTGCCGTGCCGTGATGGCACAAATCCAAACCGCCGAGCGGGGTAGGGTAGGGAGCAGCGGAGAGGGGAACATGCAGGCGAAGCACGCCACCCGCATCACTCGCATCACTTCACTCGCATCATTTGTTACGAGTCATAGAAATTATGAGGCGAATGCAAAATATGTAACTGTCTGCCGACAGGCATGTTATCACGCAAATTTTCCAATGACTTAAATTTTTTTGATTTTTTCTAAAAAAACACTTGCAAGGTCATGCAGATTCAATCTTATGTGAATACATCAACATAGTAATTTTCAATTCACATATCACCCACATCACCGAAAATCCTAATCCAAACCTAATCCAAACCTAATCCAAACCTGACCACAAACCTGACCACATACATGAAATCACATAAATTAATCCTCCGCCCCCGTAAATTATCGCTGGCAGCGCTCTTGAGCGTAATGAGCGTAATAATAAGCGTAATGCCGCTTTCCTTAAAC
>JAISGL010000236.1 GCA_031263125.1 Opitutaceae bacterium
GGCGAACGTGGCGCTGTTGCGCGATGCGCTGCTGGCGTTACGGGCGGAGCACTATGGAGGACAGAACATGGTGGCGATGCAGGAAGCGATGCAGCGCACCCCCACCCTCGCCCTTCGCCTCTTGCGTTCCTAAAAGAAAAGACCCTGGAACTAACGCCCCCTCTTACGCTTCGACTTCACCCCTCCCTTAAAGCTAAACTCCAGCGGGACTTTGGCCCTGCGAAATCTGCCGGCTGCGTACGTAGCGCAGGCTGCCAAGCCTGCTGACGAGGCAAAGCCTCGCCCGGTTCGAAAAAAACAAACACCCGGCGGCGGGCGGCTGGCAACGCAGGCTTGGCCGCCTGCGCTACGGGATACGCCACGGAGCGCCACGGAGCGTGTTACGGGACGTGCTATGGGGCACGCTCACGCTACGGGACGTGCTACAGGACGCGCTACGGGGTGCGCTACGGGGCGCGCTACGGGGCGCGCTACGGGGTGCACTACGGGACGCTGCGCTACGGGGCGCGCATCGTTTTATTTTTTGGGGGTGATGCGCCTCACCGTGAGGCCGTCGACCCAGAGGGCGGGGACGGTGGTGGTCGAGGGGAGGTCGGGGATGCCATACTCGTTGCGGTAGAGCTGGCCGATGACAAGTTCGATGCCGCGCGCACCCAGGAGGCGGGGCTGGAGGTTCAGGCCGGCACAGGCGACGTCGGGGTTCATCATGGTGTTGAGACAGCAGAAGCCGTGGGTCTGCGGGATTTTCGCGCCGCACGCACGCATCCATTCGATGGCTTCGGCGTGATGGCAGAGCACGACGTCGGGGTTGTACTTTTTGAACCATTTCGAGAAGCTGATACGCTCGATTTCGGGGGGAATCAAAACGGGGATGTTGGTTTTGTCGGGGTTGTAGTAATTTTGATGCGTCCAGTAGGCGGCCTCCCAGCGGTGGAAGAGGCGGACGTCGTGGTGCTCCTGGAGCACGAGGCCGGGGCGGCGGTAGCCGAGGGCCTGGAGATTTTGCATCGCCATGAGCATGGCGCGGTAGTGGTTGGGGCAGATGTTGTGGAGCGCGGGGTGCTCGATCACGTAGTCGGTGTAGATGCCGGCGTAACGCGCCCAGTTGAGTTTGGTGACGTCGGGGCTTTCGCTGACGGGGAGGAGAAAAACGGCGCGGATGCCGCGCGAGTGGAGGATGGTGTCGAGGCGCTGCGGGGTCATGCCGTCGTGCCCGACGATGAAGAGTTCGGCTTTGAAGCCGAGTTCCCCGGCGCGTTCGATGGCGCCCTTGGTCAGATCGCGGTGGTAACGGGCGGCGGCGGGCGGGCGGCCTTTGGGGCCGTCGAGGTCGACGATGGCGATGACGCCGCGGAAGGAGGTGGTGCGCGAGCGGCGCATTTCGGACATGAGCGCGCCGGCGAGCGGGTTGTAGTGATAGCCGGCGGCCTCGGCGACGGCGTGCACGCGGTTGCGCGTCTCGGGTTTGACGCGCGGGTTGTCGCGGAGCGCCTCGGACACGGTGGTGTGGGAGAGGCCGAGTTTTTTTGCGAGGTCGCGGAGAGAGGGGGCTGTGGATGACATGATTTGTTCTTACTGTCAGGGATTTGACGGTTCGCGGGAGTACGGCAAGCCTGTTTCGGGCCGGTGATGTTCTTACTGTCAGAAATCTGGCGGTTTGCGAAATGCGACAAATTTGTTTCCAACTTGCCACGTTCCTGTTGCCGGCGAGCGCGGGTTCGTGTGCAGTGGCACGCGTTCCTGTTTTGCCCTCCGGCTGGCAGGCGCTCATAACCAGCCCGCATCCATGCCCCAAACGCGTTGAGGCGGGTTGTTCAATTTACCTTAAAACATTCATTTGCTTCAAAACACTCACTCACAATAACGCATCCCTTTTTTCGATTTATGCACGGCATCCGACTGATAGACATCCTGGTGGTTCTCGCCTATTTCGCGGCGATTGTATATATAGGAAGGCGCGCGAAAGCGGCTTCGTCGAAGGGCGAGGAGAGCTACTTCCTAGCGGGGCGAAAGCTCGGCAAACTGTATCAGGCGTTCCTGAATTTCGGCAACGCCACCGAGCCGCAGGGCGCGGTCTCCAACGCGAGCTTTGTCTATGACAAGGGCGCCGCGCACTCGTGGTACTCGTTCCTGGTGATTTTCATCAACCCGTACTACTGGTTCATGAACGTGTGGTTCCGCCGCGTGCGTTTGCTGACGATGGCGGACCTTTTTGTCGACCGTTTCAACAGTCGCGGCATGGGCGTGTTTTATTCGCTGTTCCAGATTTGCGTGGCGGTGCTGCTGATTGGTTTCGGCAGTTTCACGGCTTACACGATCACGGCGTCGCTGGTGAACAAGGCGCCTTCGTCGTGGACGGAGACGGAGACCCGCGCGGTCGGGCAATTCCGCGAGATGCGCGCGCTCGAGACGGGGCAGCGCGTGTCGATCATCGCGGCGGAGCTGGCGGGTTTGCAGGCCGTCGCGCCCGACGCGCTCACGGGCGTCCAGCGCGCCCGCATCGCGGAGATCACGCATGATATGGCGGCTGATCCGGTGAGTTTCAAAAACGTCACCCCGCTCACGCCCGCGCAACAGCAGAGGCTGGCGGATTTGCGCGACCTGAAGGCGCGCGGGGAAATCTACAGCAATGTCTCGGTGTTGCGTCCGGCGATGTACAAATGGGGTTTCTATCTGCTCTTCATCGCGGTCGTCGGCGCCTACATGGTGCTCGGCGGCATGAGGGCGGCGGCTGTCGCGGAGGCGTTGCAAGGCACGTTGATCATCGTGTTTTCAATATTGCTGATTCCGACCGGGCTTTACGCCATCGGCGGCTGGAGCCAGCTTGCGGAAAGGGTGCCGGCGCGAATGTTCGACCTGTTCGGCGGCGATCTCAATCTTTGGGGCATCATCCCGCTCACGCTCGTGGGGCTTATCCAGATGAACGCGCTCAGCCCGAACATGAACATCATGGGTTCCGCGAAAAACGAGACGGCGGCGCGCATGGGCGTCGTCGGTCTCTACGGCAAGCGCCTCATGATCATCCTGTGGACGTTTGCCGGGCTGATCGCGGCGGCGCTTTTCATCGGCCCCGACGCGCTCGCCGATCCCGACACGGCGTGGGGCGCGCTTTCGGAAAAATTGCTCGGCCCGATTCCGGGACTCATCGGCCTCATGCTCGCGGGCGTCATCGCCGGCGTCATGTCCAACCTCGCCGCGAAATCAATGGCGGTCTCGGCTTTGTTCACGCGAAACATTTTCCGCATTTTCTACCCGGAAGCCAGCGAGGCGCGCGGTGTGTTTGTGGCGCGGTGTACCATCTGCGTCGTACTCGTCATCGGCCTCGTCGCCGCCACGAGCATGAACGACATGATGTCCATCGTGCAGCTTGTCATCACCGTCAACGTGCCCTTCGGCGTGCTGATCATGGTGATGTTTTTCTGGCGCCGCGCCACGCTGTCCGCCGCATGGACGGCGCTCATCGTCGCCATCGGCCTCAACGTCGCCTTCCCCATCGCCGGCTCGTGGATTCCCGCCATGCGCAACAGCCAGTCGCTCGCGATTTCCTCCGTCGAGGCAGACGGACGCCCCGCGCCCGTGTATTGGAAAACCGTCACCCGCGTGAACAAGGACGACCCGGACAGCGCGCTCCAAGGCGGCGGCGCCTTCGGCAGCATGGGCAACCGTTTCGACATGGAAAACTACATGACCACGAAACTCGGCATCGTGGATTCCGCCAAACTGACCAGCCGCCAGCGCGAAAACCTCCGCTATTACGTGGACGCGCTGCTGCCGCTCCTCGTGCTGATCATCGTCAGCCTCGTGACGCGCAACAAGGACCAGCGGCAGGTCGATTTCTTCTACGGCAAAATGAAAACGCCCGTCGGCGACACGCCCGAGCTGGACGTGCAGGCCATCGAGGAAACGCGCCGCAACCCGCGCCGTTTCGACGACACGAAACTTCTCGGCAAAAACTCCTCGTGGGAGTTTGGCAAATGGGACAGGCAGGACGCCGTCGGTTTCATCATCTGTTGCGCCGGCTCCGGCGCGATCATATTGCTCTTCTGGGGCCTGCTCAAACTCGCCTCGGGATAAACCCGCCGCCTTTCGGCCCCGGCGTAAATCGGCTTGCGTCGGCTTAAATCGATTTAAGCCGGCTTAAGTCGATTCAAGCCGGGCGCCCAATCCGCAATCCGCATTTCGCAATCCACACTCCGCATTTATCATGATCCGCAAAGCATTTCTCATGAGCGTGAATCCCGGCAAGGAAGCCGAGTATCAACGCCGCCACAGCCCGATCTGGGCCGATCTCGCCGCCGAGCTGAAAAGCCACGGCAGCCACAACTACTCGATCTTCCTCGACCCGAAAACGCTCCAGCTTTTCGGCTACGTCGAAATCGAAAGCGAGGAACGCTGGGCGCAAGTCGCGCAAACCGACGCCTGCCAGCGTTGGTGGAAATTCATGGGCGACATCATGCCAGGCAACCCCGACAACAGCCCCGTCTCGCGCGACCTGAAAGAAGTCTTCCACCTCGCGTAACCAATACCGGTTTGCCCGGTCTGATCAGGCAGAATCAGCGCGATCTGCCCGATCTGTCTGATCTGTCCGATCTGTCCGATCAGACAGATCCGTCAGATCAGGCTGGTCTGCCAGCCCTCTTCCGAATCGCTTCTCCGAGTCGCAGCACGCCGCCGCTACGCCGCTGCGCAGCCACTGCCAGCGGCGCTTTATATTACCATGAAAAACATAACCACCGCCTCAATCACCCGCCGCTCCTTCGTCAGGAACGCCGCCATCGCCGCGGCCTCCGTCCCGCTCGCCACCTCGGTGCTTCGCGGCGCCGACGCCAGCGCCGCCGCTGCCGCCAAATCCGCGTCCTCCGCCGCCGGCGCGTCCGCGTCCTCCGCCGCGCCCGCCGCCATTCCGAATGACGCCAAAGGCATCCGCTGGCTCGACGGCTCCGCGCCCGCGATCAACGTCGGCGCGACCTTCGGCGCACCCTGGCCGATGGGCGCCGTGCCGCGCGACACCACTTTCGCCCTCCGCGATTCCTCCGGCAAATCCATCCCCGTGCAAACATGGACCACCGCGTGGTGGCCCGACGGCTCCATCAAGTGGACCGCCTCCGCCGTCCCCGCCGGCATCGACATCGGCAACGACCTCGATCTCGCGCCCGGCACGCCCGCCGCGCCCGCGACGCCCGTCAGCGTGAAAGACGCGGGCGGCAGTGTCGAAGTGGACACGGGCGCCGTCCGCTGCACCATTGCAAAATCCGGCGGCGTGCTCGTGGAAAAAATGGTTCGCGACGGAAAAACTGTCTTGGTCAACGGACACCTCGTCGCCCTCAAGACCGACGAACCCGACCTCGACGGACGCGCCGGCGATTCGCGCACCGCCGCGTTCCAGGGCGAAATCATCGCCGTCACCGTCGAGCAAAGCGGCCCCGTCCGCGCCGTCGTGAAAATCGAGGGCCGCCACGCCGGCAGCGGACGCTCCTGGCTCCCCTTCACCGTGCGCCTCTACTTCTACGCCGGCGGCGATTGCATGCGCATGATGCACAGCTTCGTCTTCGACGGCGACCCCGGAAAAGATTTCATCCGCGGCCTCGGCGTGCGCTTTGAAGTGCCGATGACCGACAAACTCTACGACCGCCACATCCGCTACGCCGGCGAAGGCCGCGGCCTCTGGGCCGAAGCCGTGCAAGGCCTCACCGGCCTCCGCCGCGACCCCGACACGCGCAACACCAAGGGCGCGATCAAAGCCGCCCAACTCGCCGGCCTCGCGTGCCCCGACGCATCCGCCTTCAACCCGCAAGTCCGCGAACGCCTCCAATACATCCCCGCCTGGGGCGACACCACGCTCGTCCAGCCCGCTGCCAACGCCTTCACCATCCGCAAACGCACCAAGGCCGGCCACGGCTGGGTTGACGTTGACCAGGGCACGCGCGCATCCGGCGCCGGCTGCATCAGCGGCGCGACAGGCGGCGGCGTTGTCTTCGGCCTCCGCGATTTCTGGCAGCGCCACCCCGTGCAACTCGACGTGCGCAACGCCCACACCGCCGCCGCCGAAGTCACGCTCTGGATGTATTCGCCCGAAGCCCCCGCGATGGACCTCCGCTTCTACCACGACGGCATGGGCATGGACACCTTCAGGAAACAATACGACGGCGGCCTCAACGTCACCTACGAGGATTACGAACCCGGCTACGGCGACGCGCACGGCATCGCCCGCACGAGCGAGCTGTTCCTCTGGGCCGTCCCCGCCACGCCCTCGCGCGACGCCCTCGCCGGCATGGCCGCGCTCGTCCGCGAACCCGCGCACCTCATCTGCCCGCCCGCGCGCATCCACGCCGCGAAAGTTTTTGGCGACGTCTGGAGCCTCGTTGACCGCTCCACGCCCGCCAAGTCCGCCCTCGAGGACCGCCTCGCCTGGCAGATTGATTATTACAAAAAACAAATCGACCAGCGCCACTGGTACGGCTTCTGGAACTACGGCGACGTCATGCACAGCTACGACCGCGACCGCCACGTTTGGAAATACGACGTCGGCGGCTTCGCGTGGGACAACTCCGAACTCTCCACCGACCTCTGGCTCTGGCAATATTACCTGCGCACCGGCCGCCCCGACGTCTTCCGCCTCGCCGAGGCCATGACCCGCCACACCGGCGAAGTCGACACCTACCATGCCGGACGCTTCGCCGGACTCGGCACGCGCCACAACGTCCAGCACTGGGGCTGCTCCGCGAAACAAGTCCGCATCAGCACCGCCGCCTACCGCCGCATCCACTACTACATCACCGCCGACGACCGCACCGGCGACCTCATGCGCGAACTCCTCGACGTCGACAAAAAACTCAACGCCATCGACCCCGCCCGCAAACTGGAGGACGCCACCCCGCTCGGCGCCTACGACTCGCGCGTCAGCTTTGGCACCGACTGGGCAAACCTCGCCGCCGCCTGGCTCACCGAATGGGAACGCGGCGGCAACACCACGTATCGCGACAAACTCCTCCGCGGCATGCGCGACTGGGGCGCGATGCCCCTCGGCTTCTTCACGAGCGACCGCTACGGCTACAAAATCGCCGACGGCAGTCTCGAACCGCTCACCGTGCGCGGCCGCCCCGGCAACAGCGCCACGACCATCGGCGTCTCGCACCTCGACTCCGTTTTCGGAGCCGTGGAAACCTTTGCCGAATTGATCCGGCTCACCGAGGACCAGCCCGAGTATGCCGGCTTCAAAATCGCGTGGCTGCAATACTGCACGCTCTACAACGCGCCGGTGGACGAGCAAAAAGCCGCCCTCGGCGCCGAACTCCGCGGCGGCAGCCTCGCGCAGGCGCACTCGCGCCTCACCGCCTACGCCGCGAAAATCACGGGTGACGAAAACCTGGCCGCCCGCGCCTGGCGCGAGTTCTACCGCAGCGACGCCGCCGACCACGGCGATTTCTCAAACACGCGCGAAACGCTCGAAACCAAACGCATCGAAGGCCCGGTCGTCCTCAACCCCGTCGACGAAGCCGCGTGGGTCTCCACCAACGATTCCGCCCAATGGGGCCTCGCCGCCATCGAATGCCTCGCCCTCGTCGGCGACGATATCCCGTCGAGGTAGGATTTCGTAGGGCAGGATTTCGTAGGGCCTGACCTTGTGTCAGGCCGCGCACGCGTGGGAGGCTGCACTGGTAATTCGCGGCCTGACACAAGGTCAGGCCCTGCTACAAAAACCAGCTTTCGCGTAACATCAGTTACGAGAAAGGATGAGGGAGTGAGGGATGAGTGCGGGATGCAGAGCGGAAGCCGCGGGAAAAATCGGGAAAGCAATGGGTGTGCAGCCAAACGAGTGGCACAATCGGAAACGAAGGCAGAGCGCCAAAGGGCGTAAAAACGGCGAAGCCGTTTCCCTCCTCCCGGCGAAGCCGAAACTAAAAAAGGGAAGACCGCCAAACCCGATGCCAACGGCTCCACCCTCATCTCAACGACAACCCATCGGACGCGCGGGTCGCATCACGCCGCCAGCGGCGTCACCTCGTGCTTGACTCTTTCGGTATCGGCCACTTGCAAATCATAATTTGTCTGCAAGTTCAGCCACCACGCCGCATCGTTGCCGAAGAAACGCGCCAGCCGCAACGCAGTGTCGGCGGTGATGCCACGACGTCCCTTGATGATTTCGGTCAGGCGGCTGTGCGGAATCTTCAATGCATTTGCCAGCGCATATTGCGTCAGCCCGTAGTCCGTGAGGAAATCCTCCTTGATCATTTCGCCCGGGTGCATCGGGGCGATCTTCCTTGGTTGTGTCTTCATTGTATTTATTAACCTCTATTGGTTAATGGTGGTCGTTGGTGGTTAGTGGTAATCTTCAAACTGCACGTTGGTTGCGCCCGCTTCCGTCCACTCAAACGTGATGCGCCATTTGTCATTTACCCAAATCGAATAGCGGGTTGGGTTGAAGCCGTTCAGCGCGTGAAACTTGTTGGATGCGGGAAAATACATATGTTCGATTTTTGTCGCGGCGTTCAGGTAATCCAGCCGCTTGCCAGCCTGTTTGACGACGTCCTTCCTAAAGCCCTTCGGAATTGTCTTCCTGAAAAGCAACATGGTGGTTTCGTCGGCAAATGAAATTATCATGCCCCAAACACTGGCGGCCTTTTTTATTTCTGTCAATCGTAAATATTTACTTTTTCCGAAAATAACTTCGGATGCTTCTCGGAAATCCTTTGGAAACTCATTTTGGGAAACGGCTTCGCCGTTTTGCAACTCGGCAAAGCCAGAACCAAAGGAATCAAACAAACAAATCAACCGCGTCTGCGAGTTTGCGAGTGGCCTGACATGGACGCGAGGCGGCTGCGCCGCCAGTTTAAGTTTGGAGTTTAAGTTGAAGGCTCCGGCTGCGTGGGTTTGGTCTTAAACTTGAGACTTAAACCGGAGTGCGAAGCGCGACTGGAGGTTTGTATCTTAACTGATGTTACGCGGGCGAAGATATTCAAAAGACGCAGGCGAGTCCACCCATCATCAAACAAACCCGAAATCGCACATGGATGAGGACGACGCAAGCGCCTGTTCTGGAATGCCTTTCCTGGGAGCGCGGGCCTCTCTGCCCGCGGTGTATTTTAGAGATAAACCAATCGGGTGCCCGGCATTTCGCGGGCAGAGATGCCCGCGCTCCCAGGGGCTGCCGCGTAACATCAGTTATTAACTGATGTTACGCGGGCGCATCTCAAAAATCGGACGGGCCAAGCCGCCAATTTCGGGTGGTACGGGCGTCCGTGCCCGTGGACGGTGCGGAGTGCCGCCCCGCCCTCATGCCGGCTTCGATGCGGGGCAAGATGCACGTGCCGCGGCGTCTTGCCTGTCCGGTTTGGTTTTTTTATATGTTGCCGTGCGCCTGTCTTCCTTCATGCTCCGCCGCCTTTAACCACTCCTTTATTCTTATGAAAAACATCGCTCTCCTCGACACTGGCAC
>JAISGL010000403.1 GCA_031263125.1 Opitutaceae bacterium
GAGTGAGTGAGTGAGTGAGTGAGGAAGGTCGGCGCCGTTTTGCGATACGGATTGAAAAAATGCGAGTGGGCGGGCCAGAGTGGAGGGCGGTGTGATTTCCAAACTGTCGACATTTTTCCTGATAATCCTGAAGCGCGTGATCGCCGGTTGCGTGATCGCGGCGCTCGGACTGGCGGCGTGGGCGTGGTGGCTGTGCGCGCACGATGAGGGGGACTTTTCGCAGCGGCGCGCGCGCGAACTCGCTTCGCTCGCGGCTGAACGCGAACGGGCCGCCGCTTCGGAGGCGGAGGCCGGCAGGCGCGTCGGGGCGCTCACGGTGGAGCTGGATGCGCGGCAGCAGGAGGTCGCCGGGGCGGAGCGCGCGATCGAGTTGCACAGGTCGGTCGAGAGCGGGTGGAGTCGCTGGACGGGCGGGCGCGAGGAGCAGGCGTTGAACGACCGCAAGCGCGAGGAGCAGGAAAAAATAAGGGCGGAGGCGCTGGAGCGAATCGCCGCGCTGAAACAGGAGCTGGCGGACGTGATGATGACGTGGCAACGCGACGAAATCGCGCTGGCGCGGCTCGACCGCCGCATCGCGGCGATGGAGGCGGTGACATCCGGGCGGGGATTTTATGCGCGGCTGGTTTGGGATGCGAGCAACGGGGGGCAGGGAGCGTTTTGGTTTGTCGCGTTCTGGGTGGTGTGGCCGGTGGCGCGGCGGTTTGCGCTCTATTATTTTGTGGCGCCATTTGTGATTCGCAGAAAACCGTTGCGGCTTTCAAAAAACACGAGGGGCGGGCGCGGGACGGACGAGGCGGACGAGGCGGGTGGGGCGAGCGGGGCACGCGGGACGGCGCTGGTGGGTGAGGCGCGTGGGGTGGCGATGGTGGGCGAGACGCGCGGGACGGCGATGGGAGGTGAGGTGCGCGGGACGGCGATGGTGAGTGAAGCGCGCAGGGTGGTGACGGGCGACGAGGGCGAGATGGCGATGGTGGCGAGCGAGGTGGCGATGGGCGAGATGGCGACGGGCGAGGTGGGCAAGATGGTGGCGGGCGAGGTGGCGATGGGCGAGATGGGCGAGGTGGTGACGGTCGGGTTGCGGGCCGGAGAAGTGTTATGCGTGAAACCTGGCTTGGTCGAATCCGCCGATGCGGGAGTGTTGCGTCGCGGGCGATTTTGGCTGAAGGCGCGTTTTCCAATCATGAATATCGCGTGCGGGCTGGTGCGGATGGCGGAATTGCGCAACGAGCACGCAGGCGCGGTGGGGCGCGTGGTGTTGCGCGGCGCGGCGGGGCACGGCGTGCGTGAGCGCGAGCATGAGCACAAGCATGAGCATGAGCGCGATGAGGTATGCGACGCGGCAGGGCGTGGCGCGGCGGGACGCGAGTGTGGCGAGATGCGCGGGCGCGATGAGATGCGCAGGCGTGGCGAGGTGCGCAAGTGCGATGAGGTGCGCGAGCGCAGCGATGGGCGCGAGGGATGCGGGCGCAGTGATGTGAGCGGATGCGGCGTCGGACTGGCTGTCGTGCAGGTGGCCGGGGGCGGTTCGCTGGTGCTGCGTCCGCGTTATCTGGCAGGGGTGGCGCACGCGGCGGGGGCGCCGCTCGTGATTCGGAGTCATTGGCGGATTTTAAGCTGGCACGCGTGGGTAACGGGGCAGTTTCGCTTTTTTGAATTTGCGGGGCCGTGCCGTTTGATCGTGACGGGCGAGCGCGGCGTGCGGGCCGAGACGCTTGGGCCGCGCGATGACGGGCGCCGTCCGGCGCGACGCGCCAGCGTGGGGGCGACAATCGGTTTCACGCCGGGGTTGCGTTACAGGCCGGCGCGGGCAAAGTCGTTTTGGAGTTACTGTCGCGGGCTGAGTCCGCTCTACGATGATTTGTTTATCGGCGAGGGGATGTTTTTCGTGCAGGAAGCCGCGTCGGAGCAGGGGCAGGAACAAGGGCGGGGGCAAGAGCGGGGGCGTTGCGGCAAGGGTTTGGCGCGGCGATTTTTCGCCGGTGCGTGGCGCGGTTTTCAGAGGATTTTCGGGATGTAGCCCGCGCTGCGCGCGGGAAATTCCAAACGCCAAATCCCAAAGGGCGAAGGGCAAAATGTCTTGTTGCAATGCTGATGCTACGCAGCGCACACGCAGCGCACACGTAGCGCAGGCTGCCAAGCCTGCTTTGCCTGCCGCACGCCGCCGGGTGTTCGTTTTTTTTCAAACCGGGCGAGGCTTCGCCTCGTCAGCAGGCTTGGCAGCCTGCGCTACGTGCGCGCCGCGTAACACCAGTTACAATGGTGGAAAAGGCGGGGTGGTGGCCTTGCGTTCCTCGGCGATGATGTGAATGGGCTTTGCCGGTCTGGGCATGGGCTGGGAGGCTGTCATGGCCTTCGGAGGTCTGACTGGGACGGCCGGAGTCGCGGCTTGCTGTTCGGAGGGGCCGTGCCCGGCCAGGATTGCCGCACCGGGCTTTGACAATTCCTCGGAAGGAACCGGCTCGTGGTGGGATGGGGCGGGGACTGGCAGTTCGTAGGGACCGTGGAGCCAGTAGAATACGATTCCGAAGAGCGGGAACAGCAGGATGGTCAGCGTGTAGGAGGTTTTATCCTCGTGGAAACAGTAGCGCAGGCAGTGGTTGAGCGTGTAGATGGTGGTGGCCAGATATGTTATGACGAAGACGATCAGAAGAATCATCAGGCCTGTGTCCATGGCGACGGTTTGCTCTGATTGCCGCATATATTGTTGAAGCGTGGTGTTTGAGTTTTCGTTCATAAGTGGCGGTGCGTGGTTTGCAATGCGTGGGTTCAGTTATGTGAAGGATTGTTTCTCAAAGAAAGTGTTGCCTGGGTGGACGTTGTGGTTGGGTGTCAGTTTGGAATCCGAAGATGTCTGTATGAATGATTTGCGTATAAGCACTTTCGCCTAGAGATTGCAAGACCGTAATATCGCGCGGTAATGTCGCGCTGTCGTTGAATCGCCGGCACAACGGCGGGACTTCCAAAGAAAAAGCCGGCGTTTTTGCGCCGGCGCAAGGTGGTGGTAGGACCTGGATTCGAAATACAGGTGAACTTTCGGTAATGTTTGCGAGGGAATGCCTTAATGGGCGGGCAAAGTGCGATTTCGCACGCATGGACGCACCGGTTCGGATTGCGCTGGCGTGTGCGTGGTATCTGGCGGGGGGAGTCATGGTCACGGGAAGGCGGCAACACGGAAGTGTTGCCGTCTTCCCACACTCGTCAAGTTGGCATCGCGCAAGCGATGCCGGCTTGCCAGTGAATGGCGGAGCGAGCACGACACGCGGCGAAGCCGCGCCCGAAGGGTCGCCGCCAGGCGATGTTGAGCACAGCGGGAGGGCACCCCGAAGGGCGGAAGCCCGTAGGGGCGGGGGGGAGAGGGGCGACT
>JAISGL010000012.1 GCA_031263125.1 Opitutaceae bacterium
CGGAGCGCGACAGCGCGGAGATGGCATCGCCGCAGGCGATGGCCCGAAGGGCTGGCCATGACCGGGCGCCCGCTTTGGCGGGCGGGCATGGCCACAACGTCGCAACGCGACCGACACCACCGGAAACCAACATAAAAACCACAGCATCCCGGAGGGATGCCAGAGGCGTGTGACATGGGTTTCTGGCATCCCTCCGGGATGCGGATTTTATCTGCGACTATTTCCGGTGGTGTCGCTCGCAAAGCCTCGCGCAACCACCGGCTAATATCTGGCAAGCCTCCGGCTTGCCCCAGCAGTAATCCTGCCAAAAACTGGTCTCTGCGGCGAGCAGGGCGGTGACGATCCTGCGTCCATTGTCGGTGAGCAGCCGGCGGTGGGTGCCGGTGAGACGCAACTCGCTCAAACCAACAATCCAATTGCCACAAAAAACAAAAAAAGCGTTGTATGCTTTAGGTCATCAACAGAGCGCCTATAGGCGCTGCGGTCTCTCTGCCTGCAAAATTATATTTTTCCGGAAACCGGTTCGCGGCGCTTATAAGCGCCTGGAAGATTACCGTATGCGAGGAGGCTTTTATTGTGTTTTTTGTGGCAATTGGTTTGTTGGTTTGAGCCTGTTCCTTTGGTTGCGGCTATACCGTGCCGCGTAACATCAGTTAATAACTAATATTACGCGGTAGGCAGAAGCGGCAGAAAGTGGTACAACCTGCCGCTCCCGCCCCTCATCAAACCGGACGGTGTTTCCATCCGCCCAGCTTACCCGCAAATCTCTCTGCCGGCTACGGGGTGCTCGGGCGATCACTTATAGTTTTCCCGTTCCGCGTTTATGCGCAATCTCGCCGTTACATCGGCAATAAAACCCTCGCGATCGCGGGGTGAAACCAGATGCCAACCCGTCGTCGTCCCGATTTTCACCCGGCGTGTCGAAAGCGCCGGCGCACTCCACAAACTTCCGGATTTTTCAACGCTCACAATTTCCGAAAGCGGCACGTTGTATTTTATGATGCCGCATCTGAGTATCAGCCGGTCCTCCTCAAGTGTATAGACACACGGAAACGAAAACAGCCGGATCAACGCACCGATGGCCAGTCCGATTATAAAAATCGGAATACCCGCCTTCACGTCTTTGGCAAACATGGCATAAACTCCGCAGGCTGTCATGAGAACCGGCAGGCCGATGAGGATTGCCGCGAACCACGCATCGACCGCCGATGGATATTTTTTCACCTGATAATCCGGTTTCATCAAATTGCCCTCACCTGAGCTTTATAAAATATCCCGCGCAGCGCCAGACGCCGTCGCTTTCCTTTTCAAATGTCACCGTTTCGATCGTCGCGCCGCCCTTCTCCATATCCGACCCAAATTGCGCGACCATGAAGGCGCCCTCCAAATCCCTGCCTCCCGGCCCCGGCAGCTTGCCGACCTGTTGCGACATGACAAGTTTGCGAGTCTTGCAAGCACCCAATGGTTCACGCACCTGCTTCAATGCGGCCTCCCATTGCCCCTGTGACAGCTGGTCTTTGAACATTTTCGTACAGTCATTCCATGAGCCGGCGTATTTCCCGGCATCGACAGCCTTCAGCCATGCATTCATGGCCTGAATCGCGGCGTCTGTTTTGGATGTGTCAATCTGCGCGCCGGCTGGCGCATCATCATCGGCGCGGACAGGCAGCACCGCGCAAGCGATGAGCAGCGCGAGCGCGACGGCGGTCGCGAGCAAGGTCCGCGGCGTTTTATTGGCATAATTCAGTATCATAATCATACGTTGTTTGAGGTTTTGGTTGGACTCCCCCGCGACGAGCGCGCCGGGCGGAAGTGAAAATGTCCGGCTGTGTTTCAGTGCCTCCAAAAAAGCATCCCCGTAATCAGCCGCGCCGCGCCCGCCGTGCCACGCAATCGCGGCCTCATCCGCCGCCTCCTCGCGAAACCGCATCCATGCCCGCGCGCCGAGATGCGCGAACGGGTTGAACCAATGCACGGCGCATGCGAGCGTTTGCAGCCAGCGCAGCGGAATGTCGAGCGACCGGAAATGCGCCAGTTCGTGCAACAAAACAGCCTTCAACGTTTCGCGCTTCCCAGGGAAAACAAACGCCGCCGGCAGCAAAATCCGCGGCCTCAGCCAGCCGAGCAACGCGGGCGCCGGAACAGCCTCCGCGACCACAATGCCAATCGGCGCGGTGATCCCCGCCACCGCCTTGCAATCCTCCAGCAGCGCAAGCAACCCGCCGTCCGTGCTCAGGCGGATGCGCGACCAATGCCGCGATGACCTCACCGTCCGGACCAGCACAACCGCCAGATAGCCGGCCATCCCGAGAAGCCATGTCGCGGCAAGCACGCGTCCGGGCAAAGCCGCAAAACTCCCCTCGTTTCCCGTGAAAAATCCGCCTGCAATATCGCGAACCCCGTGCCCCCCCGCATCCATCGCGACAACCGCGCCGGGCGCCATCGCGGGCGCGGGCAAAAGCGGCAAACCGGCCGGCAGCAAAAAACTGACGGGAACGATAATCCACCAAACGCGGCGGCTCCGCGCACGCATGCGCCCCCGGAGCGCGCGGTCCAGCAACCACGTCAGGACAAACACAAACGTGCCGCGTACCGTGATTGCCAGAAGGATGCTCATGGGTTCGTGTGCCGTCCGGCCGGCGATTTCTTTTTCGAGGCCCGCAGCAAATTTTCCAGCTCGGCGATGTCCTCCTTGCGGAGTTTTTTTCGCGACCCCGCGAAATGCGCCAGCAACGGCGAGAGCGCCCCGTCAAACACCCGCCCGACAAACGACTCCGCGGCATCGGCGCGGCACTGCGTCTCGCTGAACGCGGCGGCGTAAACGTAGGACTTGCCGGTTTTCGCGTGGGTCAACGCGCCCTTGCGCAACAGGCGGTTGAGAAGCGTCTTCACCGTGGACGGCGACCACTCGTTCGGCCCCGAGAGCGCGTCGATCACGACCTGCGCCTGGCACGGACCGTCGCGCCAGATGATTTTCATCACGTCCCATTCGGACTCGGAAATGCGGGGAGGCGTTTTCATTTACAGGTGTAATCGGAAAAACGATTACATCTGTCAACGGAAAAATGAAAAATCGTCCGGACAACAAAAACCGCTTCCGCCAACACCGCCCGCGCCACGTCCGCCAACGCCCGCCAACGCCCGCCAACGCCTCTCGACCGGCCTCGATTTAAGTCGATTTAAGTCGGCTTAAATCAACTTAAATCGACTTTTTGCCCCCCCCGCAACCTTTCGCCCCGTGACTTTCCGCCTTGCGGCCTTTTGCCACCGCGCCGCGCCCAATCCCCGCGGGTGTAATTGCGATTGGTAGCAGAAGGGAAAAATGGTAGGGAAGGGGATGAACAAAAAACCCAAAGAAAAGACAGGGCAGCTCGATGAGAACACAAAGCAATGGCTGGAAAGCCGACCGGAGCTGGTGAGGCGGCTCAAGGAGATGAAACGCATATGCGAGAACAAAGAGAGGGAGCACGAACTGCTCGCGAAAGC
>JAISGL010000018.1 GCA_031263125.1 Opitutaceae bacterium
CGAGAATAAAAACAGGAGTGGCATTGAGGAATCTGACGTATAACATGGTGAGGTATGTGCAATTGATCAAGACAGGGCAAGTTAAGGCCGGAGGTGGGTGGATAAGCAGCGGGAAGTGCGCAAAAGCCTGAAAAACAAGAATAAAACGATAAAAAACAAAGGATTTTTTGAAAAACCGGAACATGAACACACAAAGAATATCAGCGATTTTTCAGGAGGCTGAAGAAAATGGGGTTTTTCAAAGTGCCCTTTATCAATATTTTTCACTCTTTTGAACGATAGCGCCAAGGCAAGCCGGAGGCTTGCCAGAAATAAGCCGGTGGTTGACGGAGCGCGGCAGCACGGAGATGGCATCTCCGAGCTATCGCGCTCCGTCAACCACCGGCTTATTACTTTCAGATTGCGCCAATTCCTGCCGCTCCCGGCCTGCCCTGCCATAAAGTTATGACTCGCAAAGGCGTGCTTGCGAACTGGCCGTTCGCCCTGTTTAACCGCCCCCTTCAAAATGGATACCTTTCTCATCGACGTGCCTGTGCCTTCAATGGGCGCAACAGTCAGCGAACTTACGGTGATCGACATCATCGTGCAACCCGGCGCGCAAGTTGCCAAGGGCCAGAAGCTCGCCGAGTTGGAGAGCGACAAATCCGTTTTCGAATTCGAATCGCCATGCGACGGCGTTATTCGCGAAATTTTCGGACGCGCAGGCGACATCCTTCCCTCCGGCACGCCTTTCCTGCGCATGGAAACCAGCGACCAATCGCTCCGACACCTGCTCATCACCGCCGCCGCGCCCGCCCCCGTAAATGCCGCTACGCTTGCCCTCGCAAACGCCACCGCGCCTGCCCCCGCAAACGCCGCCGCTCCGATTTCCGCCATCGCCACCGCCGCCGCCCCGGCTCCCAAACCAGTCGTCTCGGCTCCCGCTCCCACTCCGGCTCCCGCTCCCACTCCCGCTCCGACTTCTCCAAAACCCGCCGCTCAATCCACCGCTCAATCCACCTTGCAATCCACCGCGCAACCCGCCGCGCTCTGGACTCCGCGCGCCATCAAGATCGCGCAGGCAGCCGGCCTCGATCACACCACCATCACCATCACCGACATCGCCGCCACCGGCCCCGGCGGGCGCGTCTCGGGCGACGACGTTGCCGCCTACCTCGCCATGCACCCCGCCGCCGCGTCCGCCGCCGCGGTGACAGCGGGCAAAAAACCGGACGGCGAAACCGTCTGCATCGCGGGTGTCGGTTATGCGTTCCCGCTCGGCGTGCGCTCGAACATCGACATTTTGAAAGAGTTTCCCGACATGACCGAGGCGGATGTCATCAAGCTCACCGGCATTCGCGAGCGCCGTTACGCCGCCGAAGGTGAAACCGCCACGAGCCTCGCCGCCACCGCCGTGCGCCACGCGCTCGCGCAGGCGAAACTCGACGTAAAGGAAATCGACGGCGTGATCATGGCCACGCTCATCCCCGACCAGCCCGTGCCCTCAATGGCCAGCGCGCTCGCCAGGCAACTCGGCATCCCGCACGCGCTCGCCTTCGACCTCAACGCCGCGTGCGCCGGCTGGCTCTACGCGCTCGAAGTCGGACGCGCCTTCATCCGCGGCGGCGCCGCGAAAAAACTCATCGTCGTCACCGCCGAACTTCTCTCGCGCATCACCAACCCGAAGGACCACGCCACCGCGTTTCTCTTCGGCGACGGCGCGGGCGCGGCGATCCTCACCGACGCCGAAGGCGGACACCGCCTCGCGCGCATGGCGCTCTCGGGCGACGCCGACCAATTCGAGGCGATCCAGCGCCCCGGCGGCGGCGCGCGCCGCCCGTTCCCGAACAAAAACGGCGATGACCACAACGACTTTTATCTCCAGATGAACGGCGCGACAGTGTTCAAACACGCCGTGATCGCGTTTGCCGGCCAGATCGAATCGACGCTCAAGCGCCACAACCTGGAAGCCGGCGACATCGCATGGATCGTGCCGCACCAGGCCAACGAACGCATCCTGCGCGCCGTGAGCAAACGCGTGGGCATTCCCTACGAAAAATTTGTCGTCACCATCGGAAAATACGGCAACACCTCCGCCGCGAGCATATCAATGGCGCTCGGCTGGGCCGCCGAGGAGGAAATCTTCAACGCCGGTGACAGAATCATCTTCTGCAGCGTCGGCGCCGGCCTGACCTTCGCGAGCGGACTGCTCATTTGGTAATTGATATTGCGCGACGCGTACGTAGCGCAGGCTGCCAAGCCTGCTGACGAGGCGAAGCCTCGCCCAATTCGGAAAAAAACAAACACCCGGCAACGTGCGGCAAGCAAAGCAGGCTTGGCGGCCTGCGCTACTTTTGAGTAGTGGTGCCAAGGCAAACCGGAGGCTTGGGAAGCCGCTGCAAATAACGGGAAAAACATCTTAACAACTGATGTTCCCACGCGTGCGCGCGGCCTGACACAAGGTCAGGCCCTACAAAATCTGCCAGCTGCGTAACATCATTTGGTAACTGATATTACGCGGGCGGCGCCTGGGGGCGCGGGCATGGTTGCCCGCGATGCGTTTTCGAAATACAAGAAGCAGGCGCACGGCGTTTCGCGGGCAGATTACACCGGAAACGCGGCGCCATGCGGCAGGCGCCATGATGCCCGTCACGGTCGCGAAGCCGCTCGCAATATTCCATGATATCCGCTCAGACGCGGGTCAATGGGAATGCTTCTGTCTTTTTGCGCATGATAGCGTTTATAACTGATGTTACGCGACTGGCAGGATTTTGTAGGGCCTGACCTTGTGTCAGGCCGCGCCTGCGTGGGAAGCCGCACAGGTAATTCGCGGCCTGACACAAGGTCAGGCCCTACGAGCTGCGTAACATCAGTTTATAATTGAAGAAAATACAGTCCGCGAAACCCTTCATGGGTGGAATCAAAGGACACATATCTGCCATCGGGACTCCAGCGGGGATGCAGGTCGCAGCGAATATCGACAGGATTCACCGGGGGCGAATAAAATGCGCCGGTTTCCAATCCTTCGCGCGCGTGCAAATCATAAATATAAATATGCTGGAGCCGGTTTTCATCAGGATAGCTGTCATAAAGCATCCACCGGCGGTCCGGTGAGTAGCTGCAATGACCATCCTTGCGGAAAAAAGTCCGCTCAATGGCTGACACGGGCGTACCGTGTTCGTCGGTTGTTTCATACAGTTGCTGGCAGTCGGGACCATCGCGGTAAATGGCAAAAACATGGTCGTTTTTCCAATGATAATGCGAGGGAAGACAGGGGCCGGCTGACAGCACGCGCAAATCGGAACCGTCGCGGCTGGCGGTTATGAGTGCCGTGTGCCACGCGCCGTCAGGCGCGCCGGGGATTATTATCGGGAAATTCCTGACCAGCGCCAGAAATCGCGTCCCGCCCGGATTGAAAGTGATGTGGTTTACCAGCAGTTTTTCACCGGCAAACGGAGCCTGATCGCCAATCGCGGATGCGATGTCCGCCAGCGAAAGGATCAAGCGCGATGCATTGTTTTTTATATCAACCAGCCAGATGCCGTCATCCGCCGGTTGTTTTTCATCCCGCCATTTGTCCGGCGCATTGCAATATCCATAACCGGGACGAAAATCATACATTCGCGGAAAATTGATACTCAGCGCGAAGCTGCCATCGGCGGAGATGGTCGCGAACGGCATTCCCACTTTGTGCATCCGTTTTTTTTGCCCTGTTGAAAATATAATTCCAACAAATCCGTCATTTTTATCGAAATCATTATAGGCGGCAAGGTCGTCACTTCCCGAAAACCATTGCAACATCGCGCCTTGCTGGAAATTCCAGGCGCACGTTTCCGCAAAAACGTCAAAGCGCCCGCTCTCCAGGTCAAAAATACCCAGTTCGGCCACATCAGATGCCACAGGCAGCCTGTCGCGGAATCTGACACGGTGGCAAAGATGCCGGCAACATGCCGGATCAAATGCCGGCACATCATAATATCCGAAAAAATAATGCAACCCGTCCGCCGGACTGATTCTTCTGACCGTTTTGCCCCGGACATTCATCATGCTATTAACCTTGAACATTGATTTTTTTGCCTACGATTTCCCTATGACGCAACTCGCTCAAACCAACAAACCAATTGCCACAAAAAACACAAAAAAAGCCACCTCGCATACGGGCGTCTCCCTGGCGCTTATAAGCGCCGCGAACCGGTTTCCGGCAAAATATGATTTTGCAAACAGAGAGACCGCAGCGCCTATAGGCGCTCGCTTGATGTTCGAAAGCACACAACGCCCTTTTTGTGTTTTTTGTGGCTATCATGATTGTTTTTTATGCTTTTTTCAGGCGCGATAATGCTTCCAGAAAATAATAATCGGCGTAATTCAGCGGAACGTCCACCTCGCTGTTGCGGTTCAGATTACCGGTGGAGTGTTTTAGTATAAATCCGCCGTTTTCGCCCGGAGCGGCACGGTAGGCGGGCGAGGAGAGCGAGACGAGTTGCCGCCAGGCAAGCTCGCGGTAGCGTTGCGCGATATCCGGTTCTGAATAATCCGCCAGCTCGATGAGGGCCGAGGCGATAATCGCGGCGGCGGAGGCGTCACGCGGAGGCACCGGCGCGGAGGGAACATCGAAATCCCACAGCGGAATCCTGTCTTCCGGCAGACGCGGGTGCGTGCGGATGAAGCGCGCGCTGGCGTGTGCCTGACGCAAATAGAGAGGATTGCGCGTTTCGCGATACAACATCGTATAACCATAAAGCGCCCAGCCCTGGCCTCGCGCCCACGCGGATTCGTTGGCGTAGCCTTGATAAGTTTCCTTGAGGACGGGCACGCCGCTTTCCGGGTCGTAATCGACAAGATGATAACAACTGCCGTCCTGTCGAAAATGGTGCGCCAATGTCTGATGTGCGTGTCCGATGGCGATTTCGCGATAGCGCGGTTCGCCGGTTTCACGCGCCGCCCAGAGGAGATATTCGAGATTCATCAGGTTGTCTATAATGACCGGATGCCGCCAGCGATCCGCACCGTGATCCCACGAGCGCAGGGTGCGCGCCGCAGGATTAAAACGGCTGGCGAGACTGCGCGCACCCTCGATGAGAACCTCGCGGTGCTCGCGTCCACGCGTGAGGCGGCAGGCGTGGCCGTGCGAGCAATAAAGCATAAAGCCGAGGTCGTGGGAATCGGTCAGTTTCGCGGCGGACGCCACGCGTCGCGTATAATCAAGCGCGGCGCGTTTCCAGCGCGATTCGCGCGTGTGCTCGTAAATCAGCCAGAGCGAACCGGGGAAAAAGCCGCTGGTCCAGTCCTTGTAATCAATGAGGACGAGTTTGCCGTGCTCGAACGTGCGGGGCAGTTTGTCCGCCCCGTTTATATTTTTAAGCAAGCCGGCATACTGGCTCGCGGCGACGGCGAAGTTGTCATCAATCAGGGCGCCGGGATTTTCGAGGGTTGGAACGGATGCGGGTTTCATCAATGGGAAAATTCACTTCATGTGGCGGGCGAGAAATTCGAGCACGTCCTTTGTAATGTCACGCGGGAGTTTTTTGCCTCTCCACGTCTCCAAATCGAACGTGTGCCCGATGCCATCGAGCCAGATGGTTTCGTGGGGAACGCCGCATTTTGTCAATTCGCGGTCAAGCTCTTCCGCCTGCATGTAATCAACGGTCGCGTCGGCGCGACCGTGCAACGTGATCACGGGAACACTGTTTTTATTAACATGCGTGACGGGCGACGCGAAGCGCAACACGGGGTCGCCCTCGGATTTCGCGCCGAAGGCGCGCAGCAGCCCGCTGCCACGCTTCAACGTGTCGGTGGGCGTGCCGTCGGGCCGGGTTTCCCGGCGGGTAAGCAAATTGGTGAC
>JAISGL010000021.1 GCA_031263125.1 Opitutaceae bacterium
CCAAGAAACGCTTTCTCCTCTTCCAATGTCATGTTTTCGCGCTGACGCCCTCCATGTTGTCTGGCAACATATCTGCCTGTCCTCATCTCGTTCAAACGCGTTCGCAAATTCTGCGTTCCCCGCTGGCTTATCCCCAACAGTTTTGCCGTCTCAAGCAAACCTGTCCCAGCCAAAACCGGCAACACCACAGCCAATGCCATTCGCATCGTCTTCGCATCGTCTGTGGTCCGCAATAATTCGTTTGCATACTTTATGTCCTCATCGTCTGTTTTCAGTGGTCTTGCCATCCTTATACTCCAAATTGTAGTAATCACGAACGCAAGCTAGAATCAGTCATGCAGGTTTTGGGCGCGGAGGCGGGCGAGGAGGGGCGCGGGGCGGTCGGTTTGCAGGATTGTGGCGCCACGGGCGATGAGCCAGTCGTGGGCGCCGGCGGGGTCTGTCTCGGAACGGTCGTCGTCGTGGCCGCCACAGAGTTCGGGCCAGAGCGAATTTACCCATATGCGGATGCGGGCGTCGCGGAGTTTTTGCACGCGCACGGGCGTGAAATGGGCGTCGTCCGCAAAAACGAGTTCGACTGCTTTCGCGATGGTGTTGTCGGTGTAGGTGTCGAGCATTTCCGCCGCGCCGGGTTTGGAAAAATCAACCACGGGCATGAAAATGGCACGGTTGATGTCCGGGCCGATGTCGTGGCTGGCTTTCGCGGCTGTCACGGGGCCTTTGATTATTATTTGATGCAGCGTGCCGGTTTCTCGGAGGATGGGGAGCGCCTCGGCCCAATATTCATAGGATTTGTCGAGGTTGATGAGCACGCGATCTTTTGCGGCGAGCATCGCTTCGCGCAGCGTCGGCACACGGTGGACCGTCGCGTGGCCGGCTCCGTTGCGCAGGCGCAGCGCCTTGATTTCGGCAAGCGTGAGGGCGGATACTTTGCCTTTGCCGGTCGTGGTGCGGTCAACGGCGCGGTCGTGCATGAGCACGAGTTCGCCGTCCTTGGTGCGGGCGAGGTCGATTTCAACGATGTCGACGCCGAGCGCGATGGCTTTTTCGATGGCGTCGACGGAGTTTTCGGGGGCGTTGCGCCAGTCGCCGCGATGCGATGCGACGAAGACGCGGGGGCTGGCGGGATCGAGCAGTTCGGCGCGGAGCCGGTCGGCGCGCGTGGTCGCAAAGGCCGTGGTCGCGGCGCCCAGCAGGAACGCGATGATGAGGAGGGGGCGGTGTGTGTGTTTCATGTGTGTGTGTTTCATGTTTTGGTCAGGTGTTGGTCAGGTATTATTTCAGGTGTTGGTCAGGTGTTTTGTTTTTTTCGTGAGGAGAACCAGACGGTCGCGGTGGTGAGCGCGCAGAGGATCGCGGCGCCGAGCCAGAGCCAGCGAACGTGGTGAAAATCGTAGGTTGCCGCGCCGTCGGCGGCGATGGTGCGTCCGCTTTCGATAAAGCGTCCGCTGATGATGTCCTGGAGCGCCGCGCCGAGATAGCTGGCGATGCCGACAAGGCCGAGCGCCGTGCCCGCCGCCTGTTTGCCGGCGAGGTCGCCCGCCATCAGGCCGCCGAGAAATACGAGCAGGCCGCCGATGGCAAAGCCCCAGAGCGCGATGGCGATGCCGTCGGTGACGGGCGACGCGGGCGTGAAGAGAAACAGCGCGAGGCCGGCCACGAGCACGAGCGCGCAGAGGAACGCGGGCGCGCCGCGTTGTCCGCGAAACACGAGGTCCGAGACAAATCCCGACGCCACCGTGCCGGCGATGCCAAAGATCGCGCCGAGCGCGACGATGGAGCTGGCATTCACCGCCGTGTAGTTTTTCGCGGCTTGCAGATAAAAGATGCCCCAGCTGTTCACCGCGTATCGCGTGACATACATGAGGGCGCTCGCGAGGGCGAGGCACCAGATGGCGGGGTTTTTGAAGACGGCCCATTGCATCGAGGCGATGGTGGGGGCGGCGGGGCGGGCGGGAGGCGTGGGTGGAGCGGGGTGAGCGGGGGAAGCGGGGGGAGGGAGAGCGGGGTGAGTGACATGGGCAGCCTGGCCGTGGTTTGGGAGCGATGCGGGCGGGATGCCCGTGTTGCGCGAACCGGACGGACTCATGGGCGGGATGCCCGTGTTGCGCGAACCCGTGCTGCCCGGGCGGTCGTGCATAAAAATCGCGAGCAGGGCGCACATGACGAGGCCGGCCGCGCCGGCGACGCGGAAGCCCCATTGCCAGCCGAACGCGCCCACCACGACCGCCGTGGCGATGAATGTGACCGCCTCGCCGATGTTGTGGCTCGTGCTCCAGAGCGAATAATACGTGCCGCGTTCGCGCGGCGTGAACCAGTGCGCCAGCGAAACGACGCTGGAGGGCGCGCCCGTCGATTGGAACCAGCCTTGCAATCCCCACAGCACGAAGAACAGCCAGAAGGTCGCGCCGAATCCGAGGATGAGATTCGCGAGCGAGCAGACGAACAGGCCGGCAATCATGAAGCGTTTCACGTTGACACGGTCGGCGAGGATGCCGTTGACGAGCTTTCCCACCGCGTAGGTGAAAAAGAGCGCGGAGCCGATGAGGCCGAGCTGGCCGGCGTCAAACGCGCCGGAGTCGAGCATCGGTTTTTTCGCAACGCTGAGCGAGAGGCGGCAGACGTAGAAAAAACTGTAGCCGAGGGTGATTGAGAGAAAGACCTCCCATTTCATCCGGCGCGGGAGCGGCGGGGCGGCTGGCGGAGCGGCTGGCGTGGCTGACGTGGCGGCTGGCGTGACGGACGGCGGGGCGAACGTGGCGGCTGGCGCGGTGGGATTATCGGCGGGCGGGGGATTCATTGGTGTTCAGTGATGTTACGCGCCAGCACCTGGGAGCGCGGGCATCTTTGTCCGCGATGCGTATTCGAAATACACCAGGCGGGCACACGGTGTTTCGCGGGCAGAGATGCCCGCGCTCCCAGGAAAGGCCGCGCCGTGGGCATGGCGGCTTGAAATAAATAAAAGTAAATAAAAGGGGATAGATTTAAAATAAAAGGGGACAGACACAAGAAAACGAGGGCATATTGGAGTTGACATTTGAATTTGAAGGATCGAAACGAGCGTGTAATCTTTCACATGCCAAAAAGTTATGCGATTTTACTTGAGAGACCCCGGTATCAGGTGGCTGGCAGGGGGCTTCGCTTGCGAAGTCCCAACGCCACGGCACGGCGGCCTGAATAATAGTTGACTCACAGCGTCCAGCGGAGGCCGAGGTTGATGCTGGGGCCGTAGAAGAACTCGCGCACAAAGAGGCCCGAGCCGCGCTGATAATAACGCGTCGATTCGTCCGTCACGTTCTGCCACTCCAGATACAGGGAGAGGTTTTTCGGCAGGCGGAGCGTCATGCTGATGTCGAGCTGGCGGAAGTCGTCGTAACATTCGTCCTCGTTGGCGTTCGCGCCGATTGCCGAGAGTTCGTTGATGCGCGGCGAGCGGTGGTTCCAGGCGGCGCGGATGTAGAAGCGGCTGTATTCGTAGGTGAGGCCGAGGTTGACGACGGTGTCGGACTGGCCGACGAGGGGGATTTTTTCACCGGGGCGCGTGGGGTAGCCGGCTTCGCTGCGCAGGAGGGTGACGTTGGCGAGGGCGCCGAGGCCGTCGAGGGGTTTTGGCAGGAATTTGAATTGTTGCTGCCAGGCAAGCTCGATGCCTTTCACCCAGGCTTTGGGGCCGTTGACGTAGGTGCGGATGGTGCGCACGGTGCCGGTGTCGGGGTCATACTGGTTGTCGAGATAGGTGCGGTAGGTGAAATCGGTGATGCCTTTGTAGAAACCGGCGATGGAGGCCAGTCCGTATTTGCCAAAATAATACTCCAGCGAGAGGTCGGCGCCGCCGGATTTGAGGGCTTTCAGGCTTGGGTTGCCTTGCGTGATGATGCTGTCGTCATCGTCGGCGTTGTAGGAGCGGCTGTAGGCGATTTGGGAGAAGGGCGGGCGGCTGATGGCGTTGCTCCACGAGGCGCGGACGAGGAGGCGGGGCGTGATTTCGTAGCGGAGGTGGACGCCGGGCATGAAGTCGTCGTAGGCGGAGGTTTTGGCGGCGGGGTTGACGATGGAGCCGGTGATTTGATTGCCGCGGCTGTCGGTTTCCGTGCGTTCGTAGCGGAGGCCGGCGAGGAGGGTGAGGCGGGGCGTGAGGCGGAGGGTGGCCATGGCGTAGGCGGCGTAAACGGTTTCGTCCACTTTCCAGTCGTTCGCGTGGAGGCCTTCCACCGTGGTCACGGGGGTGAATTCCGAATAGTGCTGCCAGAACCAGTCCACGATTTTGTTGCTGACGCGGGGGGCGTCGATGTAGGGGAAGCCGGCGTTGGGTTCGTAGAAGTAGCCGTAATCGAGGCCGGCGGGCGCGCCGGCGTTGTGGTTGGCCACGTCTTCCTGGTTTTCCTTGGTCTTGGCGCGGACGAGGACGCCGGTTTTGAGGCGCAGGGGGAGGTTGCGGGTGAGTTGGAGGGGGCGTTCGAGGTCGAAGCTGGCGATGGTGTTGGTTTCCTTGTTGGAGGAGTTGGTGAGGCGGGCGCGGGAGAGGGTCTCGAAGGTGGAGGCGCCGGTTTCCGCGTTGTGTGCGTGCAGGTCGGGGCCGGAGACGAGGGTGAGGATGGGGTGGAAGCTGTCGCCGAAGGTGTAGTGCCATTGCTGGTCGCGCGCGTTGCGGCGGTAATAGGTCTCGAAGATGCCGGGGCGTTTTTGCCGGCCTTCGGAGTAACCGAGGCGGGCGGTCGCCTTCCATTTGCCCATGAACCATTCGCCGCCGGAGGAGAGCGAGACGGTGTCCATGCGGACGGGGCGCCAGCGGTATTCGAGCTGGGTGCGGCGGATGAGGTAGGTGATGTCGTCGTCGGCGATTGCGACGGGGCTGTTGCTGTCGCCGGCGAAGGGGACGGCGAAGGTGTAGCGGTTTTCGTCGGTGCGGAAGGAGGCGAGCACGGCGGCGAGGTGGAATTTCACGTCGGCGCGGGGGCGGTATTCGATGTTGGCGCTGAGGGAGTCGCGCGTCTGGTCGGTTTCGTGGCGGCGGTATTTGAGGTTGCGGCCGAGGACGAGGAAGGGTTGCCCTTGGGTGGGGCTGCCGGTGACGGGATCGATGATCCATGTCCAGCCGCCGTCGTCGCTGCCGCCGCCTTGAGTCTGGTAATTGTTGCCGGTGTAGGTGACGGGGGTGTCGGGGGTGTTGGCGATGTTGGTGGTGGTGTCGATTTGGTCGTGGGTGTAGAAGCGGTATTCGTGGGAGCCGGCGAACATGATGCCGAGTTTGCCGTTTGCGAAGACGTCGCCGTAGGCGCCGCCGATTTTGTTGCCGCGGATGCTATCGGTGTAATCGCTGTAGCGGCCTTGGGCGAAGAGGGTGGCGGTGGGGCGTCCGCGTTTCCAGTTTTTGGTGTCGAAGGCGCCGCGGGTTTTTATCTTGATGCTGCCGCCCATGCCGTCGCCGGGCATGTCGGGGGTGGGCACTTTGGTGACTTCGATGGAGCCGATGGTTTCGACGGGGAGGACTTGGAGGTTGAGCTGGCGGGAGTTGCCTTCGTTGCCGGCGACCTGGATGCCGTCCATTTCGGTGGAGTTGTATTCGCTGTTGAGGCCGCGGATGACGATCTGGCGGCCTTCGCCGGCGTCGCTTTGCATGGCGAGGCCGACGATGCGTTGGAGGACTTCGGCGGTGTTGCGGTCGGGGAAGAGGTCCATCTTGTCGGCGGTGAGGACGGTGGAGAGGGTGTCGGCGTAGCGCGAGCGGCGCAGGGAGGTTTCGATTTGCTGGTCGTAGTCGGAGACGGTGAATTTTTCCATGACCACGATTTCCTCGGACATCGCGGTGGCGTTGACGGTGTATTCCGTCATTTGCTGCACCTGGTTCGCGTCGAAGGCGGGCGGGGTGTTGATGGCGTTGAGCGAAATGGTCTCGCCGGGTTTCACGACGACGTCGACGACGCGGGTGGTCTGGATGTCGGGCGAGGTGACGATGAGCGTGCAGGGGCCGGGCGGCAGGTCGTAGAGCCGGAACCAGCCTTGCGAGTCGGAGCGCACGGGCGGGGCGGAGCGCGCGGGTGAGGCGGCCTGGTCTTGCACGGTGATTTGCGCGTCCGGGATCGGGTCGCCGGTGCTGGCGTTGACGAGCGTGCCCTGGACGTTGCCTTTTTGGAGCGCGTCGGGTTTTTCGGCGACCGAGCGCACTTGGGCGCGGGCGGCGGGCATTGAAACAAATGCGAGCGCGAGCGTGAGGGTGAGTGCGAGGGTGAGGGTGAAGGTGAGGGTGAAGGTGCGAGTGCATGTCGTCACCGCCGGCAGAAATCGGGCGCGGCGGGACGCGAGTTTGGGATGTGGGTTGTTCATGGGACGGTCGTTCGTGGAACGGGTGTTCGCAGGACGGATGTGCATGGGATGGATGTCAGTGGGAGGCATGGGTCGGGTGTGTTGGTTGGGTGTGTTGGTGTTTTTGTGGAGGACATCGCCCCGGTTTATGGTGATGGGGCGATGTCTTATGCCTTTTGGAGTGGTGCCTTTTGAAATGCGCCGCAAGCGGTGTGAATTGTCCTTTTGGACAATAGGAGGTGAGTGCATCACGGGGGGGGAATTATTTTTATCCTGAAACATGCGATTGGGTTTTCAAAAAAATATGGCGGAACGCCGGGAGCGCCGGGAGCGGTGGGAGCGGCGGGATTTTTGTCCGCGATGCGTTGTCGAAATGCGGCAAGGGCTTATTTTCAAATACGGTTTTGAACCGCGTCCGCGAGTCCGCGAGTGGTCTGACATGGACGCGAATGAATCCAGGGCGGCGAAACCGCAACCAAGGGAACAGGCTCAAACCAACAAACCAATTGCCACAAAAAACGCAAAAAGGGCGCTGCGTAATTTCGATCATCAACAGAGCGCCCATAGGCGCTGCGGTCTCCTTGCTTGCAAAATCATATTTTGCCGGAAACCGATTCGTGGCGCTTATAAGCGCCCGGGAGACTACCGTATGCGAGGAGGCTTTTTTGTCAGGCCACTCGCCAAACCTCGTAGAGTGCTGGTATGCGTCCAATTAGAAAGGAGAAAAATCTTGTTAAGCGAAGCGACGCATGAAAAGCATAGTAACAACTCGTGGGTGAACGTGTGAAACCCGCGAGCGGTTGCCTGAGACGCCCGATAAAAACACTGGGGCAAATCCCCGATCTTGTGACTGGGCGCCGACGGAACACACCCACATGGTGCAAAACCGAATACCTGTTTGAACATGTGACCGTCTGCCATCATGCGCCGCTCGCTTAACAACCAAAATCCAAAGCAATGAAAACCAAGACAGACAATCCAAAACAACAGCCTGATCATCAAAGAATCATCGGAATGGACCTGCATCCGGACCTGTTCAGCGCGGCGGCGCTGCTGCCGCGCGGCCACGACCTGGGCAAGGCGCAGGTCGCGTGGGTGCACGACCGCCAGCCGGTCGCGAAACTCGAAACCTGGGCGGCGCGGCACCTGCGCGACGGCGACATCGTGGTGCTGGAAGCCTCGGGCAACAGCTTCGAGGTGGCGCACCGCCTGCACCGCGCCGGACGCACGGCGCTGGTGCTCGAAAGCGCGCAAAGCAGCGCGCTCCAGCACCACTACTGCGACGACGACCGCTTTTGCGCGGTGAAACTGGCGCGCAGTTACCTGACCGGCCTGGCGAAGGTGGTCTGGCAGCCGGACCAGACCACGCGCGAGCACCGCGAAGTGTTCTTCGCGCACCGCAACGCGGTGAAGGACGCCACGCGGGCGCGCAACCGCATCCGCTCGTATCTCAACGAGCAATGCATCCGGCTCAAAAAAGGCGCCGCGCTGACTGCCGAAAAGACGCCGGCGAGCGTGCTCGCGTTGCGCGAATGGAGCGCGTTGCAGCAAAGCCTGCTCAGCGGTCTGTTCACGCAACTGCGCCAGGCCGAGGAGCGCCGCAAAGAACTCGAAAAGCTGATGGTGCGCGAACTCATCGCGCGGCCCGGGTGGGCGCAACTCTGGCGGCTGATGGGCGTGCGGCACCGGGTGGCCTTCGGCCTGATGGCCATGATCGGCGACATCCGCCGTTTCGCCACGGCGAAAAAACTGGCCGCCTATATCGGGCTGTCGCCGAGCAAGGCGCAGTCGGGCAACAACGCCAAAGGCATTGAAAAAGGCGTCGGCGGGCACGGGCGCAAGGACCTGCGGGCGCTGCTGGTGCAAAGCGCGCACAACGCGCTGGCGCAACGCGGCAGCCCCCTGCACCGATGGGGCTGGAAACTGGCCATGCGCAAGCACCGCAACCTGGCGGTGGCGGCGGTGGCGCGCAAACTGGCGGTGAGCATCTGGCACCTGCTCATGGGCCACTACAGCGACATGGAGGAGGCGCCCCAGCACCTCGTCACCAAACTGCTCAAGCTCGCCACCCTGCTCGGCAAACAGGCGCTCAAACAAGCAGGCTTCGAAAAACGCGACGCCTTTGTCCGCCACCTCCTCCAATCCATAAATACATCTCATAATATTACACTTTCCACTTGATTGACCGCATACCTGTTTTTCGTGGCCATTAATGATTGGGTTTCTTTTTTGCGGTCATTCCTTTGGTTGTGGCTATGCTATGCTGGGATTATTTGCGCATGCAAATGGCATCAGAATGTCACTTGCAGGAAGCTGGTGATGGTGCGCTCCTTGCCCCACGACCATTGGCGCTCAATATATTCCTTGTCGAAAATGTTTTCGATTCTGGCTCCGGCTGTGAAACGATATTTAAACAGTTTGAACGGATACGTCACCGTCGCGCGATAGACGGTGTAGGGGTCGGTGCGCATCCAATATGTTTCCCATTTTCCCCCGTGTACAGGAGATGCGGTTGCGTGATTCAGGCCGGCGCCCACGGTCAGCCCTGCCAGGAAAGTCCGGGAAAACTTATAGGTTGTCCAGAGGTTGACCTTGGTGTCGGGCACGCCGGTCAGGTCCCAGCCTTCGGTGCGCGGGTCCTCCGCGTTGGAAATGATTTCGCCGTCGAGAAACGAGACATTGGCGATGATTCTCCATCCGGGCAACGGCTGGCAGTTGACTTCGATTTCAACACCTTGCGCCTGCTCCTTGCCCGACAGGTAATAATAATAGGGGCTGTTGCTGTCCTCGCGTGTAAGCCTCGGGATGCCTTCGCGCCGGGTGTGAAACCAAACCACAGAGCCGGTAAGTTTGCCGCGAAACAGGGACGCCTTGATGCCGATGTCCAGCCCTTTGCCGGTTTGCGGCCCCATTGGTTTGTTATCCTTGTCCGATATATTATTCGGGGCAAAAATGGTGCTGTAGGTTGAATACAGGCTCACGCTTTTTGTCAGGTCAATCGTGACGCCGCCCTGCCAGGAAAATTTTTCAGTATCAAAATCCTCGCTGGAAACAAACGCCCGGGCGGGGTTGGGGGTTTGTGTTATCACGGTAAAATCATTGTCGTCGTATCTGATGCCGCCGAGCAGATGCACGCGGTCGCGAAACATATCCAGCATCATCGTCGCGTAGTATGCGTTGGAAATGGTTTTTTCAAGGGAAGGCGCGCCGTTTGGCATGCGCACGAAATCCCCTTCCGGCACGAACAAGGTTTCCCCGCTTGCCGTATATTGATAACCGCCTGCCGGCGCCACATAGCCGTTGGGCCAGGCGGGAAGGCGGAATGACAAATCGGTGGGAGAGCCGATGAGCGGCGACGTGCCCGTGGCGAGCATTTTTGCCACCGAGTTTGTGGAGACGGGCCTGCACGCCCACAATCGGTCCAGTTGCGCGGCATATAGATTGGTGAAGGGCACGACCGTGGCCGTGTTGTTTGGCGTCTCGACTTCGAGACGGCTATAGTCGAGCCATGAACGCTCAAAGCCGGCGAGCACCTTGATGCCGAATTTGTCGCGGTTGAGATTGAAGAGAAAATCGTGCCTCATTTCCACGTCGTCATTATTAAGATCGCGATGGCGGTAACGCCCGGAGAGGCCGCTGGAGTAAGTGAGAGGGGTGCCGGGAACGGGAGTGGCGGTCCTGGCAGTGTAGCGAAACATGTTCGGCTCGCCCACGATGTCGTTGACGACGCGATCGGCGCCGGCGAATTGCACGGCCCCGCGATAAGTGATGTTGTGGGTGAGTCGGATGTTAATGTCGCCGCTGACGGTGTTAATATCATATTCGTAACGCGAATACGGCCCGGACAAATTGGGTTTGCGGCCCAGCTCCCTCACATAATATCTGCCTCTTTGCTCGGAATCAAAATCCGCCGGCGCGACCCCGGTGGGCGTGGGATAATAATCCTGCAAGCCATATTCGAGGGCATTGTAAGGGGCGCTGAGGCGATTGGTGTCGCGATTCAGATAATTATAACGTATATTGACCGTGACCCGTCTGGACGGTTTCCATGCAAGGGCGGGATGGATCACACGGTCCTCCATAAAATGCCAGTCATTCAGGCGCTCGTTGTAATGATATTGCGCGACGAGGCGATAGGCGAGTTTTTTGGTGATCGGGCCGCCCAAGTCCAAATCCCATTGCTGGAATTGATACGAGCCGAGGGTGAGCTTGGCGACGCCCTTGTGTTTGAAACGTGGCGCCTTGGTGATGGTGTTGATGGTGCCGCCGGCGGAGCCTTGTCCGTATAAAACGGCCTGCGGGCCGCGCGCCACTTCCATGCGATCCACAATGGAGCGGTTTATAAACAAGCCGCCTCCTCGAAAACCATTCACGCGGGTTGCGGGGGCCTTGAAGCCGCGCACATTATAGCTGTTGCCGCCGCTTGCCTCCTGACTGCCCGTCTGATCGTAGGTCACGCTGGTGGCATGGTTGAACACCTCTTCGAGGCTGACGGCGCCGATGTCGTCCATGAATTGCTCGGTCAGCACCTGCAAACTCACGGGCACGCGCTGGATTTCCGCGGAGAAGCGGGTGGCGGACACGGCCTTGGTCGCCGCGTAGGGATCGGCCTCGGCGGAGACCTCGAAGGGCGTCATCTCCACGATCTCCTCGTCAGTCGCGGGTGTTTGCGCCTGCGGCGCTTGCTGCGCGGAAAGCGAAACTGCAAATGCCAGTGCTGCCGCAAGGAATGTGGAGGATTTTATAAATTTTCTGGGAAACATATTTATGAATGGGTTGGTTTTATATTGTTAATATTTTCGCTATTTTAGCGATGCCACCAAGGCAAGCCGGAGGCTTGCCAGATATTAGCCGGTGGTTGAGCGAGGCTTGGCGAGCGACACCCCCGGAAAAAAAGAAAAAAAGCACAGCATCCCGGAGGGATGCCAGAAATCGTGGCACAATCTCTCTGGCATCCCTCCGGGATGCGGTTTTTATTCGTGATTATAACCGGTGGTGTCGCTCGCCAAGCCTCGCTTAACCACCGGCTAATATCTTTCAAGCCTCCGGCTTGAGGAAGCCCGGCTTGCAGCGCCGATGAAAATAACGGTAAAAACATTTTAAGAACTGATATTACGCGACCTGTAGGGCCTGACCTTGTGTCAGGCCGCGCTCGCGTGGGAGGCCACACAGGTAATTCATGGCCTGACACAAGGTCAGGCCCTACGAAATCCTGGCTGCCGCGTAACATCAGTTGAGAAAGTGGAATTGGCATGTTTGTCATACTATTGATTCTTGAAACATCCGGAACTCGCCCAGGGCTTTTTGCGCGTCTGCACGGAACGGCAGGCAATGAGCAGGGCCGCCAGCAAACTGAACCACACGGTGGGCGCGCCGCCGCCGGAGCGGCGTCCGCTGTCATATATATTGCCCGGGTCCGGCGGGATGGGAGGCGGCTCGATGGATGAGCCGGTGGCAAGAAGCTGCGTCGTCACGACGGCCTGGTCATTGGAATCAAAGGTGATTTTGCGAATGACGGCGTTGCCCGTGTCGGCCACATACAGATTGCCGTCCGCACCTATGGTCACGCCCTCGGGATGGTCAAACCATGCGTTCGTGCCGGTGCCATCCTTGAATCCGGCGACACCGGTCGCATGGCCGGCGAGTATTGTGACCGTGCCGTTTTCGTCGATTTCGCAAATATTATTGCCGCCGGTGTTGGCAAGATAGACGCGCATATCCGGGCCGCTCCCGCTGACCGCCAGACCGCGTGGCGCGCTTATGCCGGCGGCGACGCCGGCAAGCGTGGCCACGGAAAAATCATTTGTATCAACCGGCAAGATGACGCGCACGGCATCGTTGCCTGTGTCGGCAATATAGAGATTGCCGTCGATGCCGAAGGCAATGCCCGTTGGCGTATTGAAGCGCGCGGCGGCGCCGGTGGCGCTGTCGTCAGCAAATCCCGCCGTGCCGGACGCGCCCGCGTAAACACCCGGCGTGCCGGAACGCAGCACGTGGATGACGTGTTTTTGCGCGTCGCTTATATACATCTCGCCCGCTGTATCAAAAGCGATTCCAACCGGAGCCGCCATGCCCGCAACCGGACCAAGGAACGTGGCGGTCGTGCCGGTCGCGGTGACGCTGCGTATGACGGCGTTGGCGGTGTCGGCGACGAGCAGGGCGTCAAGTGTCGGGTGAATCGCGATGCCTTGGGGCGCGGAGAAACGCGCGCCCGTGCCGATGTCGTCAACAAACCCCGCCGTTGCCGCGCCGGCGAGTGTGTTTATGTTTTTGGACGAGTCTATTTGATAAATCCGATTATTGCCGGTGTCGGCCACGTAGCTGTTTCCGTCCGCGTCGAACACAAGGGCCGCCGGCGCCGCGAGGTCGGCGGGCATGACTTTGAGTGTCGTGCCGTTGGTGTTATTGTCGCCAAGCGCGTTGCCTGCCACGAGGCGGTATCTCCAGTTGTTCATGGCCTCGGTGACCGAAAGTATACTGAGCGTATCCGTATTAAAACCGCTGTAATTTGTATCATCCGCCGTGAGATTCCGCCAGCTGGAGCCGTCGTTGACCTGCCACTGCAATGTCATCGGAGTGGGGCTTGACACGGAGGCGGCAATATCGAGCGTGCGGCCCGCAACCGCGGCCTGCTCTGCAACCGGGCTGACATCAAACGCCGGCAACAACAATATGACGATGGTCGTGGCGTTGCCATATACGGGCGGGCCGCCGTTGTCCGCCGCCGCGCGAAATTCCCAGCCGTCCATGCCAATGCCGGCGGCGAGGATGGTGAGTGAGTCGGTGTCGATGCCGGTGTAATTGGTGTCGGCCGCGGTGAGGTTGCGCCAGCTTGCGGACGCGCCTTCCTTCACCTGCCATTGATAGGCGGGCGTGGGCTTGCCGGAGGCGGCGACGTTGAGGACGAGCTGGCTGCCACCGGTGACGCCTGCGCCGGCATCGGGATGCACGAGGAATACCGGCGGGGAATCGGCGATGTCTTCCTTTATTATATAAACGGGAAAAACGCCGTCGTAGTTGTAACCGCCGGGTTTGGTGGTGTCATCGAAGCCGAGGCCGAGGAACGCGGTGAGGGGCGCCTTGATATTGTCGAGGAAATTGAGTTCGGCGACCTTGTCGCAGCCATCGGAAAACGGGACGGCGCCGGCGGAGACCTGCTCCCAGGTGACGCCGCCGTCTTGCGAGGATTTCATCAATATGTTGCCCGAATAATGATAGAGCGCGACGAGTTCGCCGATGCCGTTCTGGCGGATGTCGGAGAAGGATTTTACGTTTTGTTGTATAATACTGTCCACCCAGGCGGCGCCGGTCCAACGCGAGCAGCGGATGGACTGGCGTCCGGTATTCGGATCATAATAGCCGTAGGCGATGACCGGCTGCCCGGAGATATGATCAAACGCGGGCTGCGGGCTGGTGAACGGATAATGGTGCCCCTTGACGGGGTCGGTGTGGTCGCCGATGGCGCCGTTGACGAGGCAGCCGGCCAGTTCGGAATGGACAACCGACCCGCCGAGGCTGGCGCCGGCGACGGTGGTAATGTTATTGTTGGTGGTGTCGAACCACGCGAAATACAGACCCTTGTGCGCGGCGTTGTGCGACGCGCCGCCGGCCATCGTCCAGGTGAGGCCGATGCGTTTGGTGCCTTCGTTGTAATAAAAACCCCAGCCGTAAACCTCGTCGAATTTTTGCGGGTCGGTTTTCTCGGTGTCTATGATGGTTGCCGGAGCCGTCCAGGTGGCGCCGCTGTCGCTGGATTTAATATAACGATACTGGCGATGGGGCCAGGAGCTGTCGTTGTTTTTCGAATAGAATAAAAAAATGTCCGCGCCGGCGACGACGGGCATGGGGTAGGCGTTGAGGTCGTCGCCGATTTCGGTCTTTGTCCACGCGCCGGCGATGGAATGCGGGTCGGGCGCCTTCAGTTGGTAAAGTTTATTGGCGTGCTGGCAGAAATATATGAGGAGTTTGCCGTCGGGCGCGAGCGTGAGCACGGGATAGTCGTGGTAATCGTATTGGTTTGTATAAGTGAGATGGCAGATTTCCTGCGCGGCGCCCCAGGTTTCGGTGGCGTGGTCGTAGGCGCGGACAAAGACGCTCATGCCAGGGCCATTCCAGCAAATATAGGTTTGGTTTGAGACTTCATCGTAGAGACCGGCGCCAAAAGCGCGGCGGCAGGAGCTGCTTTGATTGGTGGCGATTTTATCAAAGGACATGACGAACGGCTCCTGTTCGTCCACGCTCACGAAGCGCACGGCGTCGGCGATGACGTAGTAGTCGGCGCCCTCGTTGCGGATTTTCAGATATTCGTCGCCGGCGCCGGCAAAGTCGAAAATGCCGAGCGAATACCACATTTCGCCGCCGGTGCGCTGGTTGACGCTGAAGGTTTCGGTGACGCCGTTGTGTTTTATATCAACGGGTGTGTTGGTGGCGAAATTGGTGGCGTATCTCGGCCACCACATTTGCACCATATATCTGCCGGCGGCGGGAAAGATGGGCGTGTAGGTGACGGATTTGGAGACTGTGCTGGCGCCGGAGCCGCCGGTGTTGCCGTCCTGCCAGTAATTATGACCTTGGAAACCGGCGCGGCTGGTGCCGCCGGTCCAGTTGCCCTGCGTGGTGACGCCTGGGCCGGGGATTTTGCTGGCCGTGTCGGTGTCGTCGGCGGCGGTATTGTCCATAAAAAGACGCGGCTCGGGCGGCGGCGGAGGCGGCGGTGGCTCGGTATATGGCAGAAATTGAATGGCGTCGGCGATGACGTGTTTGTCCGCATCGGTGCCGTCGTTTTTTATTTTCACGTATTCATCGCCGGCGCCGGTGAAAACATAAACACCGAGCGTATTCCACTGGCCGCCGTTTTGTTGCTGGTTGACGGTGACGGTGTCGGTGATGCCGGAGTGTATAATATCAATCGGCGTGTTGGTGGCGAAGGCGGCGTTGGTATTCGGCCACCATGCCTGCACGGTGTAGGTGCCGGAGGCGGTGAGCCTCGGCGTGTAGGTGACGGATTTGCTGCCTTTGCCGGCGGCATTGTCGGTCCAGTAATTATTACCGTAGTATCCGGCTGTGGTGTTTTTGCCCGACCAACTGCCTTGCGTGGTGACGCCGTCGCCGGGGATTTTGCTGGCAGGGTCGGTGTCGCCGGGCGCGGTGTTGTCAATCAGTGTCAGCGGCTCTGGCATTTGGACCGTGAGCGTGAAGACGCTCTGCGCCGTGAGGTCTCCGTCGCTGACCGTCAGCGTGACGGTGGCGTTGCCTGTCTGGCCGCTGGCCGGCGTCAGCGTCACGGTGCGGCCGGCTCCGCTGCCTCCGAGCACGATGCCGGTATCGGGCAGGAGTGCCTGATTCGAACTTGCCGCGCTGACGACGAGCGCCGCCGGCG
>JAISGL010000195.1 GCA_031263125.1 Opitutaceae bacterium
AACGCGCCACTCGTCCTTCAAGCCAGGCAACTGCTCAAACAATGCCTCGGGTGTCATCATATCTTTGTTTTCTGTTATTGCTTCCCTTCCTCCTCAAGCATCGAAAATGTCGAAGAACCTTTAATGTGTTTTTAATTTATTGGCAATTAACATGTTAAGGTGTTATTTTGCCGGAGTTTCAGGCGGTTTTTTTGCGGGTCAAACGACCGTATGGGATTCCAAAAAAAATCTGCGGGTTTTTTTGAAACATTTTGGGGGTTGCTGCGTCTTACTCTGCGTAGGTAGTTCAGATTTCTCCCGCCTAGCGGGAGATTTGGGGTAACAAAGAAAGCAATGGGCGGTCCGCTTAGGGGTAGGCGGGCCGCCCTCTTTTTTGCATGGAATATCCAGAGGGCGATCCGGAGGACGGATGGCGCGGATTGGGGAAACATCAGAAACGGCGTTCAATCCTTCAATCCGGCGCTCAGACACTCAGGCATTCAGGCGTTCAACCATGTGTTCGGGACAGGCGTTTGAGAGGGTCGTTTTGGGCGGACAAAAAAAATCCAAATTTTTTTGAAGCATTTTCGGGGTTGTTGCGTCTTACTCTGCGCAGGTGGTTCAGATTTCTCCCGTGTAACGGGAGATTTGGGGTAACAAAGAAAGCAATGGGCGGTCCGCTTAGGGGTAGGCGGACCGCCTCCTTTTTTGTACCGCGCCTCTTCTTCCGTTGCACGGTTTCTGCCGTTTCGCCGCAGTCCGACGCGGGGGCTTTGTTCAATTTTTAACGGGTTTGCAGGATACCATTGGACAAATCGGAAATGCTGTGCAGGGTTGTGCACATCTTATCCACACCAATGGAAAGCCTGAGTCGGGCAAGCGTCCCAAAATCACAACTGCTCAAGGAATCCAGGACGAAGGTGAAGACTTTCGTTTTGAACACCAACGCCGGTACGCCCGCGCAATCCCGAACAGCAATTTTTAATGGACGCACTGCTCGACGATTCGATTTCGGTCGTCACCTGCTTCGGCAAGGCCGGCACGGGAAAGACGCTGCTTTCGATTGCGTGCGCGCTGCACCAGACGCAGGAGGCGTATTCACGTTGCGATGGCGTGTCGATTTCGCGTCCCGTGATCGCCGTCGGCAGGGAAATCGGCTTCCTGCCAGGCGCGGCCGAGGAAAAGATACGGCCGTGGTTGCAGCCATATTTTGACGCGCTTGAGGTGCTGATTCCCTCGAAACCGCCGAAGGAGGCGCAATTCGCCGGGAAAAAGGTTTCCAAAAAAAAGACGGCGAAACACGACGACGCCATGCGCGCGATGGAAGCCGCGCCGATGTCGCGGTTTTTGCACAATGGCGGCAACGGCGGTAATGGCGGCAACGCGGGCGGCGCGGGAAGCGCGGGCGGAGGCGGAGGCGGCGGGGGAAATGGCGCGGGAATGATAAAACCCTACGAACGCCTGTTGCGCGGAGGCATGGTGGAAATCGAGGCGTTGTGTTTCATACGCAGACGCTCGATTGCGCGGCGTTTTTTCATATTGGACGAAGCCCAGCAGCTCACGCCGCACGAAGTGAAAACCGTGATCACGCGCATCGCCGAGGGATCGAAAATCGTGCTCATCGGCGACCTCGCGCAGATAGACAATCCGTATGTGGATTCGCGGAGCAACGGGCTTGTATATTGTAACAACCGCATGCGCGGCCAGGCGCTCGCCGCGCACGTCACGCTGACAAAAGGCGAGCGCTCGAAACTCGCGGAGCTGGCGGCGGATTTGCTGTGAAAGCAAGGGGTCAAAATTAATATATGGTGTTGCGCGAAGGCCGGTTCAAAAGGCGCCGCTGCGTTCTTCCGCGACCAACAAAATCCGAACCCCGCGATTGGGCGGAGGCAACGCGAGGTCCGTTCCTGGGAGCGCGGGCATCTTTGCCCGCGAAACGCCGTGCGCCCGCTTCTTGTATTTCGAAAACGTATCGCGGGCAGAGATGCCCGCGCTCCCAGGAGTGCTCCCCTCTTTTGTGAATATTGGCGCGGCAAACCTCACCCAATCCGCACCGCTTTTTCCTGTGCTTTCAGGCACAGTTCCGCCGCCTTGAAGGCGTGCGTTTGCGTCATCGCGGTTTCGGTGCGGTTCAGACAGTCGAGTATCAACTGGCCGAAAAAACGGTAGCCGACTTTGCCGGCGACGTTGATGTGGTGCTCGCCTTTGTCATCGACAAGATATACGTGGTCGCCTGTTTTTTCGCGGGCCACGTCTATATATTTGCGCAATTCTATATAACCTTTGGTACCGAGGATGATCGTGCGTCCGTCGCCCCAGGTGCCGAGGCCATCGGGCGTGAACCAGTCCACGCGGATGTAGTTTGTCGCGCCGTTGTTGCCGATGAGCGTGGACTGGCCGAAATCCTCCAGCCCGGGCGTGTCGGGATTATTATAATTCGCGACGCTGGCTTGCGCGACGGTGGCGTCGGTCGCGCCGGTGTAGTGGAGAAATTGCTCGTATTGGTGGCTGCCGATGTCGCAGAGGATGCCGCCGTATTGCTCTTTTTTGAAAAACCACGCGGGGCGCAGGGCTTTGCGGAGGCGATGCGGGCCGAGGCCGATGACCTGGATGACGCGGCCAATGGCGCCGTCGCGCACGAGGTCGCCGGCGTGCATCGCGGCCTCGACGTGGATGCGTTCGCTGAAATACACCATGTATTTGCGGCGGGTGCGCGCGACGGCGGCCCTGGCTTGGTCGAGTTGGGCGAGGGTGGTGAAGGGCGTTTTGTCCGTGAAATAATCTTTGCCGGCATCCATGACGCGACAGCCAATGGGGCCGCGTTCATTGGGGATGGCGGCGGCGGCGACGAGTTTGACGTCGGCCTGGGCCAGGATTTCATCGAGCGAGCGGGCGGCGCGGGCTTGCGGGTATTCTTGCCGGAAGGCGGCGACTTTGGCGGGATCGGGGTCGTAAACCCATTTGAGTTCGGCGCCGGCCTCGATGAGGCCGTTGCACTGTCCGTAGATGTGGCCGTGGTCGAGGTGCGCGGCGGCGAAGGCGAAATCGCCGGGTTTGACCGCGGGCGAGGGCTTGCCTTGCGGGGCATAGTTCATGCCGTCGGATTTTTGGTGTGTCATGGGAGGATGAATCGGGTTGGTTGCCGGACGGATGGTTGTCGAACGAATTGCGGACGGGTTGCGGACGGGTTGTCGATTGTTTTAATACCGGATTTTTTTTGGAATCAGGACAATGATAATAAATGAGGGCGGGCGGTCAAAATCCCGATCAGAATCCAGATGCGTTTGCCGTGTCGCGGAATACGATTGTTTACGAAGATTTGAGGGGAGCGGCGCCCTGTTTGACTCGGTGCGCAATGTATTTGAGAGCAGGTTGTTATTTCAAAATCAGACCGGTGGTTCAACGGGGGCGCGCAGGGGCGTGGAGCGGGCATAAAAGACCTTGCGTGCGAGGGGGGCGGCGTTACGTTTGCCGGTTTCCGGCTGATAATTGTTTTTCATCACAATGGTTACTGCGAACAAAGAAGCGACTTATAACTCGGCGATTGAGGGCGACATTGTTGTCACCCGTCTCGACGCGGTGATCAACTGGATACGCGCCAACTCGATCTGGCCCATGCCGATGGGTCTCGCGTGTTGCGGCATCGAGCTTATGGCGGCGGGCGGGGCGCGTTTCGATATTTCGCGTTTTGGCGCCGAGGTGATGCGTTTTTCGCCGCGCCAGTCGGACTGCATGATCGTGGCCGGCACGGTGACTTATAAAATGGCCCCGCACATCCGCCGCATTTACGACCAGATGTCGTCGCCGAAATGGGTGATCGCGATGGGCGCGTGCGCGAGCAGCGGCGGCATGTATCGCAGCTACGCGACGATGCAGGGCGTGGACAGGATTCTGCCGGTCGACGTGTATATCAGCGGCTGCCCGCCGCGCCCGGAGGCGGTGCTGGATGCATTGGTGAAAATACAGGACAAAATCCGCCGCGAGCCTTCGGGTCGCGCGCTTTTCAAGGAGGAGAACAAAGGCTGATCAAAAGCCGGAAAAATCATCATGACCGCCGCATCCACTGCCGCATCCACCGCCGCACCTACTGTCGTATCCGTCGCCGCATCCACTGCCGTGCTCACTGCCGCACCCGTTTCCATTTCCGCCGCCACCGCCGGGGGCATCGTCGCCGCGCTGCGTGAGAAATTCCCGCAGGACGCGGACAAAATCACACCGCGCGCCTCCGCCGATCATCCGGCGATAAACATTCCCGCCACCGCCGCCGTGGCGATCCTCACCCATTTGCGCGATGCGCACGGTTACGACATGCTCGCCGACCTCACCGCCATCGACTGGGCCGAGGGCGCCTCGCCGCGCTTCACCGTGGTGTGGCATTTGTTATCGGTCGCGTCTGCGCCGGACGCGTCCGCATCGGGCACGTCCGCATCGGACGCGCACGCGAAACCCGGCTCGTACCTGCGCGTGGCCGCCGGTTGTGCAAACGACGCCGAACCCGAAATGCCCAGCGTCGCCGCGATCTGGCCCGGCGCGAACTGGCACGAACGCGAGACCTACGACATGTTCGGCATCACGTTCACCGGCCACCCCGACCCGCGCCGCATTCTCATGTGGGACGGCTACCCGCACCACCCGCTTCGCAAGGAGTTTCCGCTGGCCGGCGTCGAGGGCGAATTGCCCGATCCGGAAGTCGCCGCCGAAACCAAAACCAAACTCATCGCCGCGCCCATGGCCGGCGGCCCGTTCGTCGCATCGAGCGGCGGACTGAACATCGGCGAGAACGAACCGCGCGCCAAGGACGAAAGCTGGAACGAGAACGCGGAAAAGCCAAAGGCTGAAGGACTGAAAGGCTGAAGGGCTGAAAAACAGCCGGCAACAAACCACGCTCACGTTTACAAACCACAACATATTCAGCCCTTCAGCCCTTCAGCCCTTCAGCCCTTCAGCCTTTTATTTTCTCAGCTTTTTTCTCCATGACCACCGAGTTTACTTTTCAGGACAACGCCGCCAAAAACGCCAGCGCCGGACACCTTGCCGCCGGCGCACTCGCCGCCGGACACCTTCCCGACGACGCGCCCATTTTTGACACCGAAAAAATGTCCATCTCGATGGGGCCGTCGCACCCCTCGACGCACGGCGTTCTCCGCCTCCAACTCGAACTCGACGGCGACAACGTCACGCATTGCGAACCGGTCATCGGCTATCTCCACCGCGGCGACGAAAAAATCGCCGAGAACATGACATACAACCAGTTCGTGCCCTACACGGACCGCCTCGACTACCTCGCCCCGCTCGCCAACAACGTCGCCTACGCCATCGCCGTCGAACAACTCGCCGGCCTCAAAGTCCCGCCCCGCTGCGCCGCGATCCGCGTGCTCGTCGCCGAACTCGCCCGCATCTCCTCGCACCTCCTCGGCTTCGGCTCGTTCGCCATGGACACCGGCGCGTGGACGCCCTTCCTCTACCAGTTCACCGAACGCGAAAAACTCTACACGCTCTTCGAGGAGCTGGCCGGCGCGCGCTTCACGACGAGTTACACGCGCATCGGCGGCGTCGCCCGCGACCTCCCCGAAGGCTGGTTGCAACGCGTCGGCGGTTTTTGCGATCAATTCCTCCCGCGCCTTGAGGAAATGCTCGCGATGCTCACGCGAAACAAAATTTTCCAGGACCGCACCGTCGGCATCGCCGTCATCAGCAAGGAAGACGCGCTCGCCTACGGCCTCACCGGCCCGAACCTTCGCGGCTCCGGCATCGGCTTCGACCTCCGCAAGGACAAACCCTACAGCGGCTACGAACAATACGAGTTCGACGTCCCCGTCGGCAGCACCGGCGACTGTTACGACCGCTACCTCTGCCGTGGCGAGGAAATCCGCCAGTCCGTGCGCATCGTCCGCCAGGTTATCAAAACCATGCCCGACGGCCCCTGGTATGCCGCCGACACGGAGGAAGCCCGCCGCATTTTTGCCCCGCGCAAAGACAAAGTGCTCACGAAAATGGAAGAACTCATCAACAACTTCATGATCGTGACCACCGGCCCGCAAATCCCGCCCGGCGAAGCCTACTTCGAGGCCGAAAACCCAAAAGGCGCGCTCGGCTTCTACATCGTGAGCAAGGGCGGCGGCGTGCCCTGGCGCATGAAAATCCGCAGCCCATCGTTCTGCACCCTCTCAATCCTCCCGAAAATCTGCAAAGGCGCGATGATGTCCGACCTCGTCTCGATCCTCGGCTCGCTCGATTTCGTCATGGGCGAATGCGACAGGTGAAACAAAAGGCTGAAGGGCTGAAAAGCTGAAAACGAACCGGCAAAAACAACAATGAATCTGGCAACAAACACGCAGCAACCCGCACCAGCCCGCATCACGCTTCCACGTGATCATCCTGACGTGCAAGCGGCGGAGCGCGCCGGCTTCGACCTTTGTCTAATCGAGGACAATCTCAATCTGCCCCCCGTCCAACGGGCCATCCAACACGACCGCGCTCTCGCCCTCGTTCTTGAACTCGACCGTCAGCGCGAAAAACTTTATGCACACGCTCAACCAACTCATACACCGGCTTCTTGATGCCAGAATTGATTTTGTCATCATTGGCGGCTATGCCGGCGTGCTGCACGGCTCGGCATACAACACGCGCGACCTCGATATTTGCGCTATGCTTACCCCGGAGAACATTCAACGCCTGCGGGACACTCTCGCGGATCTGCATCCCAAGCACCGCATGACACCGCAAAGACTTTCATTTCTCGAAGTCCCGCGGGAAGGCGGGCCGCCGCTGCAAAGTATTTATCTCAATACCGACTGGGGCACGATTGACATCTGCACAAACGTCATCGGCGTCGGTGATTTCGCGCGATTGAAAAGCAAGGCTGCCGCAATGCCTTTTGAAGACAAAACCTGCCTCGTGATGAGTCTGGATGACCTCATCAAAACAAAGGAGACTCTTGGCCGTGAAAAAGACCTCCTCGTCGCCAAGGAACTCCGCTGCATCGCCGCCGCCCGCAAGCAGCCACCGCAAAATTAACACTCTCATATCAAGCTCTCGCCAGCACGGTAGCGCCCAATGGTTCCGAGCGAAGCGACACTCTGCCAAATCGAGAATATAAAATCGAAAATTCCTAGATGAATCTCAAACCCGCCACCCTCCAGCGCATCGACGAAGTCATTACGCATTACCCGGTCAAGCGCAGCGCCACGCTGCCGCTGTTGCACCTTATACAAGAAGACATCGGCCACATCCCCGACGAAGCCATCGAGTGGGTCGCGGACAAACTCGAACTTCAGTCCATCAACGTCTACGAAGTCGTCACCTTTTACCCGATGTTCAAGCGCAAGCCCGTCGGACGCCGCCACATCAAAGTCTGCCGCACGCTCTCCTGCGCGCTCATGGGCGGCTACAAAGTCTGCAACACCTTCAAGGAAGAATTCGGCGTCGAACTCGACGAAGTCACCCCCGACGGCGAAGTCACGATCGAGTTTGTCGAATGCCTCGCCAGCTGCGGCACCGCCCCCGTCGTGATGATCAACGACGACCTCCACGAAAACGTGACCCCCGAAAAAGCCCGCGCCCTCGCCGCGCAAATAAAGGCCGGAACCGCCAGCAGACCTGCTCCGCCGCCAGCCGCCAGCTAAAAAACGCCACAACCATCCCGCCGCCATCATCCCGACCGCCGCCATCCCCGCCATCACCATCACCACGTCACTGTCACCGCCGCCTGTAAACATCATGAGCAACATCAAACTCTTCGAAGGACAGAAAGTCCGCTCCGTCTGGGACGAGAAAGAACAGAAATGGTATTTTTCGGTCGTGGACGTCATCGCCGTCCTTACCGAAAGCGCCAATCCGGGCACTTACTGGCGCGTTCTGAAAATGCGCTTGCCGGAGGAGGGCGCGCAGGCCGTTACAATTTGTAACAGACTGAGGCTAACCGCTTCAGACGGAAAGAAATACATGACCGATGTCGCCGACTCCCGGCAGCTCCTGCGCATCATCCAATCCGTCCCCTCGCCCAAGGCCGAGCCGTTCAAACTCTGGCTGGCGCAAGTCGGCGCGGAACGCCTTGAGGAAATCGAAAACCCCGAACTCGCCACCCGGCGCGCCCGCGAACTCTACAAGGCCAAAGGCTACCCCGACGACTGGATCGAAAAACGGATGCGCAGCATCGCCATCCGCGAGGAATTGACCGGCGAGTGGAAAAATCGCGGTGTCGCCGCCGAGCGTGACTATGCCATCCTCACCGCCGAGATTTCCCGCGCCACCTTCGGCGTCACGCCCTCTGAATATAAAAAAATCAAAGGTCTCAAAACCCAAAACCTTCGCGATCACATGACGGATTTGGAGTTGATCTTCTCCATGCTCGGCGAGGCCTCGACCACGGAAATCGTCCGCACGCAAAATCCGTCCGGCTTCGTCGAAAACAAAACCACCGCCCGCCAAGGCGGCAAAATCGCCGGCGACGCCCGCCGCGCCCTCGAACAAAAAACCGGCGTCAAAGTCGTTTCCCGAAAAAATTTCCTCCCCGCCAGACCCGCGCCCAAAACGCTCTCATCATGATCAACGACGACCTCCACGAAAACGTGACCCCTGAAAAAGCCCGCGCACTCGCCGCGCAAATCAGACAACAGGCATCCCTCCACCCGTAAGCGGAAAATGCGGACTCAACTGACAATCACACAGGCGATGGACGAGGATATCCCGGCACTCCTCGCGATCCAAAAAAACGCATTTCAGGCGGAAGCGAAAATCTATGATGATTATTCGCTCCCGCCGCTTGTTGAGTCGGTTGATGAAATGACGGCGGCAGGCAAAACCGGCATCATTTTGAAAGCCGAATTGAACGCCGTTCCCGTCGGCTCGGTTCGCGCAAAACAAAACGGCAACATCTGCGAAATAGGCCGCCTCAGCGTGACCCCAAATTACCAACGCCAAGGCATCGGCCGCGCACTCCTCAAAGCGTGCGAAACCGTGTTTCCCGACACACACGCCTGCGAACTTTTCACCGGCAACCAAAGCCTCGCCAACATCAAGCTCTACGAATCGCTCGGCTACCGCCGCGCCAGGGAACCCGTTCCATCCGCGGACCGTTGCGGCGAAAACGTCACCCTCATCCATTTTCAAAAACACATTTCCAAAACGATCACCGCCACCGCCGCGCAGGCGGCGCCCGATCAGAACAGATAACTTTCCAACGCATCCAACCTTCGACCCACGCCACATGCCCGACGCACCGCAACAACGCCGCATCATTTTCCAGCACATCGGTGAACCCGGTTACACGCCCGACATCGACTGCTACCTCCGCCACGGCGGCTACGAAATCCTCCGCCGCGCCGTCACGCGCCCGCCCGCCGAACTCCGCGACGAAGTCAAACAGTCCGGCCTGCGCGGACGCGGCGGCGCGGGCTTCCCCGCCGGCGTGAAATGGGGCCTCGTTGACCGCAAATCCGGCAAGCCCATCTACCTCATCGTCAACGCCGACGAATCCGAACCCGGCACCTTCAAGGACCGCTGCATCATCCACCAGGACCCGCACCAACTCATCGAAGGCGTGATGCTCTCCTGTTTCGCGAACGACGTGAAACAAGCCTACATCTACATCCGCGGCGAAATGCCCGAAGGCGCCCGCATCCTCGAACGCGCCATCGCCGAGGCCCGTGCAAAAAACTTCGCCGGCCCCAACATCCTCGGCGCCGGCTACTCGTGCGAAATCCACGTCCACCGCGGCGCCGGCGCCTACATCTGCGGCGAGGAAACCGGCCTCATCGAATCCCTCGAAGGCAAACGCGCCAACCCGCGCATCAAACCCCCCTACTTCCCCGCCGTCCTCGGCCTCTACCAATGCCCCACCATCGTCAACAACGTCGAAACCCTCTGCCACGTTAAGCACATCATCGGCATGGGCGGCGCCGCATACGCAAAAATCGGCACGCCCAACAACACCGGCACGCGCGTCTTCGGCGTCTCCGGCCACGTGCGCCGCCCCGGCGCCTACGAATACGAATGCGGCAAAATCACCCTCGGCCAGCTCCTCCACGACGTGTGCGGCGGCCCGCTCCCCGGACGCAAATTCAAAGCCGTCATCCCCGGCGGCTCCTCCGCAAAAGTCCTCCGCTTCGGCGAGACATTCACCCTGAAAAACAAGGACGGCTCCACCCGCGAACTCGCGATGGAGGACATCCCGCTCGACTTCGACACCCTCGCCGCCTGCGGCACCATGGGCGGCTCCGGCGGCATCATCGTCATGGACGACTCCGTCAGCATGGTCGAGGCCCTCGCCAACATAAACGCCTTCTACGCGCACGAATCCTGCGGCCAGTGCACCCCCTGCCGCGAAGGCTCGCTCTGGATGAAACGCATCACCACCCGCATGGTCCGCGGCGCCGCCCGTCCCGAAGACGCCGCGCTCCTCAAAAGCGTCGCCGGCCAGATCCCCGGACGCACCATCTGCGCCATGGGCGAAGGCTGCGCCTGGCCCACCCAGAGCTTCCTCGAAAAATTCGGCGAAGAATTCGCCAGCTACCACGAAACCAAAACCACCCCGCGCCCCGCCGGCGCCCCGCAACTCGTCTGACAACAACCAACACCCCACCCATACACACATATACACACATACACACTCACGCCTGCAAAATTTCACCTCACCCAAAACATAACAAACTCATGCCTGACGAACCTGAAAACAACTCGCCGAAAATCATCATCTACGAGACGGACGACAAAATCGCCAGAGTCAGCGTGCGCCTTGAGGACGAATCCGTTTGGCTGGCACAACAACAACTGGCGGAACTTTTCCAAACATCCCGC
>JAISGL010000206.1 GCA_031263125.1 Opitutaceae bacterium
ACCCGGCAGACTTGACATCTTGCCGTTTGTCCGGCCACGTCAAAATCCACCTGCATCACCCGCACTCCATGCAATCCTCACCCAATACCACGATTTCCGCCGCCGACCGCCGCCACAACCAGCGGGTGATTCTCATCCTCGTCGGAATGCTGATGCTTGGGCTTGCCTCCATAGTATGGGCATTGACCTGGGATATTGATGCCCCGGACACCACCGATCTGGAAACCCCGCCCGCATTAAACATGGCAGGCGAGGATTTTTATGATGTTATCAAACAAATCATATATCGCGTCCCCTATGATGACATCAGGGGAGCGGCCGTATTATTCCAAGATGCGCGAAGGGAAGGAAAATGGAATCAAGCCGGCGCGGACAGACTGCTGCGCACGGAATCAGCAACCACCCTTTGGCCATTGATTGACCGTGCGCTAAACGCAAAACGCGGGCGGAGCGATTGGGGAACGATGGCGGACCATCATATTCTCTATATTCTCTCATTGTCCCAATTCATGGGGCTTCATGCCCTCGACATGGCAAAACACGGCAATCCGGATAATGCCCTGAATGAAGCGCTCAAAATACTCGCCCTTGGAAAGCGCATCTCGGATTCCGGAACCAGCGTGACAGATTTTTTGTGCGCACAGACTGTCCAGGCAATAAGTATCAGCTGCATTCGCGCATTGGCAAAAGAGCATTCCTTTTCCGAAGCCGCGATGCGGCATGCACTCGGTGAGATAAGACAGAACCACCTCACGGCCCGGGACGCTTATGAAATATTGCGAGGCGAATTCGCTTTGACAAACAGCTTCATAAAAACGCTTTCAAATCCCGAAAACGCAAAGGATCTCAAAATCAACTCCATGCCTGTCATTAAAAAAATCGTTTTTAAGAAAAATCTCACACAGGAAACGTACGCCAGCCATATTCGTGAGATCGGAACCTTGTTGATGGGAGATTATACAGTGAAAAACATGGCTGATTTGACAGCACGCGCGACCACGCAGCTTTCCCCAACCGGGTACAAACGCTATATCAATGCGGACGGAAATTATATTAGTAAGCTCTTCGAGAAAGAATTCAATCCCGGGATGCGTCGATGGGCTGAGGTTGAATCCTCGCTTTCTGTCGCGGAAACTTTTTTCGCGCTGCGTTTGTATCAACTGAAAAACAACGGCGCGCTGCCGGAATCACTCGATTTGCTCGTTCAAACCGGGCACATGCCATCAATCCCGAAGGAATATATAGATGGACAGGCGATTCGATATTCAAAAGAGCGCCGCATTGTCTGGACAATCGGCAGAAATAACTGGAACCCGCCATTTCCGCAGCCGGATGACGGCGACTACGACGCAGCAGAATCCGGCATTTTCCGACTCGACTGGCCTGATCGGCAAACAAACCCGGCAGGCCGAAGATGAAATTCGATCCCGTTTCGCAAGCCAATCCCTGGGAGCGCGGGCATCCTGCCCGCGTGTTTGAGGTCATTTCGCGGGCAGGATGCCCACGCTCCCAGGGAATTATAATCCGCACGCCTCGCGGGCCTTTTTCAAAATCGGCGACGCCACCGTGCGCGCGCGCGCGGCGCCATCGGCGAGCACCTTGTTCACGTAATCAAGATTCGCCGCCAGCTCCGCGCGTTTCGCGCGCGCCGCGGCAAAATAATCCCAGTAGTGCCCGAACAGCGTTTTCTTCAAATCGCCGTAGCCCAATCCGCCTGCGCGCAAGCGTTCCTCCGTGTCCTTCGCGACACCGGCGGGCGCGAACAACCGCAACAACTGCACCGCGAGATTTTTGTCCGCGTCCGGCTTCGGCTCCTGCGGCGTGCGGCTGTCCATGACGATGCCCATGATCTTTTTTCGCATCGCCTTCTCGTCGCCGAAAATGTCGATCGTGTTGCCGTAGCTCTTGCTCATTTTCTGGCCGTCGAGACCGGGCACGGTGGCGGCATCCTCGCGGATTTCCGGCTCGGGAACCGTGAACACCTCGCCGTAGGCCAGGTTGAATTTGATCGCGATGTCGCGGGTTATTTCCACGTGCTGCTTCTGGTCCCTGCCGACGGGCACGATGTTGGAATTGAAGAGCAGGATGTCCGCCGCCATGAGCACCGGATAGGCGAACAAACCGAAGCTCGGCGAAAAGCCGCGCGCCAGTTTGTCCTTGTAGCTGTGGGCGCGCTCGATGAGACCCATCGGCGCGACGGTGCCGAGCAGCCACGTGAGTTCGCACACCTCGGGCACGGCGCTTTGCACCCAGAATACGCTGCGCGCCGGATCGAGACCGCACGCGAGAAAATCGAGCGCGACATTGAGCACGTTTTCGCGGCGCTTCGCGGGATCGGTGAGGGTGGTCATCGAGTGGTAATCGGCGATGAAATAAAACGCGTCGCCGCGCGCCTGCAATTCGACGGCGGGTTTGATGGCGCCGAAATAGTTGCCGATATGAAGCGTGCCCGATGGTTGGATGCCTGTGAGAATGCGCATGATTGAAAACAAAAAAAAGTGAAACAACCTAGTGAGTGGCGAATCGCAAACCGTGAAAAGCGGAAAAACGCGACCCCGCAAAAATGCGGTGTGCTTCGTTCTGATGGTAGGGCAGGCAGGAGCGGCAGGAAGTGGTTCAACCTGCCGCTCCCGCCCCTCATCAAACCGGACGGGCGGATTTCCCACATCCGGCTTTCCGTGAACGTTCTTCCGTTCGGCTTTCGGTCCACATCGCCTTCAGCGGCATTCTCCAGAGCTTATACTGCCCTTCGAGTCTCTCGTCGCTGATGTACTTATACTTCGCATGCACGCTTCCATACTTGCGCCACAGCCAGTTTCGCAGTCTCTGCCTCACCCAGTTTTGCTCCTGGTTGAACACCCGCGTGCAGTGTCCCCAGTGGTAGTAGTCCGACCAGCCCCGCACGATTGCGTTTTCAATTCGGCTCAACGTGAACGCGCATTGGAATCAGCATTCATGCGCACACTGCCATCGGCGAACTCGGCGACGAGTGGTTGTCCGTCCGCAATCCCGGCGCGGCGCGAAATGGGTGCGCCCGCCTCGTTGCGCATGATCACAAAACCGCGATGCAACACCGACTCCGGACTCGCGGCCTGCAAACGCTTCCAAAGGCCGAGCAGGCGTTGCGAGGCGATCTGCACGCGCGTTTCCGGCGAGCGCGCGGCAAATGCCGATTGCGCGACCGCGAGTTGCCGCCGCTTTGTCGATACGCCCTGCTGAAGCGCGGCGCCCAGGCGATTGCCCGCGTCGTCGATGCGCAAATAGCCCTGCTCAATCTGCGCCGACGGCGAAAGCAGGCGCAAATGCGAGCGCATGTTTTCCATGTGGTCGCGCGCGCGGTCAACGCGCGCCGTCGCGATTTCCCGGAGAGCTTCCCCGGCGCGCGCCACGCGTTCCATGCGATTCACAAAATGGCTCGATATCAGCTCCGCCGCGCCGCTCGGTGTCTCGGCGCGCAGATCCGCGGCAAAATCGCACAGGGTGAAATCGATCTCGTGCCCCACCGCGGAAATCACCGGCACACCGCATGCCGCGACGGCGCGCACGAGCGTTTCCTCATTAAAGGCCCACAGGTCTTCCAAACTTCCGCCGCCGCGTCCGATCACGAGCAAATCAAAAATCCCTGTTTTTTCCGCGACGCGCAACATCCCCGCCATTTCTTCCGCTGCGCCCTCGCCCTGCACTTTCGCGGGCAGCACGATCAACCGGCCCCGCCAGCCGCGCCGTTTCAAAATGCGTATGAAATCCTGCACCGCCGCGCCCGTCGGCGACGTCACGAAGCCCACTGTCGCCGGCATGGGCGGAATGGCGGCCTTGCGCGCGTTGTCGAAAAGTCCCTCGGCGGCGAGCCGGCGCTTGAGCGCCTCGAATTCGCGCTGCAACCGCCCCACCCCGTCCTCGATCACGTCGCGCACGACGATTTGATACTGCCCGCGCGCCTCGTAAACCGTCACCTGCCCGAACACGAGCACCTGCAAGCCGTCGCGCAGCACGACGCTCTGCCGCGCCGCGTCGCCGCGAAAAAGCACGGCGGACACCTGCGCGCCCGCGTCCTTCAGCACGAAATACACATGCCCGCTCGCCTGCGCGCGGAGGTTGGAAATCTCGCCGCGCACCCAGCACGGCGGGAACGCTTGCGCGAGCACGCCTTTCACGCGCCGCGTGAATTCGGTAACGCTGATTGCGCGCGGCGCGTCATTCGCCGGGGCCGCATTCTCCTCCTCCTCCGCAGCAGCGGCGGCGGCGGCAGCCATTGAAAACAGATCATCCTCTTCGCGTCCGGCCATGTTCAAAATCCCTCCTCGCCGCTCAGTCCTGCGATTCCCGCGATTCCCGCGGTTTGACCGGCGCCTTTTTGGCATAACGTTTTCTCAGCATCCTTGTGCCGATCACGAGCGCGACGATCAGGCTCAGTGCGATAAAACCCGTCTTGCCCGACCCGCCCTTCATGAGCGCGTCCCCGAAAAAAATCGCCGCGAGCGTCCAGCCAAACTGCCCGATGAACGACACGATCATGTAAGGAAAAAAACGCACCTTCGCCAGCCCGAGGATGTAGGACTGCACCGCGTAAGGCGGCCCCGGCACCACGCGCAGCATGATCGCCAGCGCCACGTGCTCGTCCGGCTCCACGCGTGGCAGCTTGTAACCGAGCCGTTTGACCAGCGCCTCGATCACGGGGTGCAGCGCGTATCGCGCCAGCCAGTATGAAAGCGCCACGTTGAACAGCAGGCTCAATGCCGAAAAAACAATCACCCACCCGAGTCCGATCTGCGACGCAAACGTCGGCGCCACGGTAAACGTGAACAGCGACAGCGGCACACCGAACGCCGGCAGAATCGCAAATGCCGCAAAGAACCACCCCGGCCCCGCCTCGCGAATCACCGTTATCAACGCGATCAGCATATCCTTCGCGAAAAGAATGAGCGCCCTGGCCTGCGGCCAGAACAGCACCGCAAACGCCGCCATGACGGCCACACACATGACAAACGCGATTATGAGGCCACGTTTGTAGCGTTTGTGCAAAGGCTGCGGCAAAGTCTCGGTCGATTCGGGCATGGGCGCGATGAGTGAATAAGCCCGCGACAATGCGCACCCCGCCGCCCCAGCGTCAAGCATCGCGGCACGCCGGAAGTGTGCGCGGGTGAGAACGAATGTGGTGGGAGTCGTGGCAAACGATACGGAGGAGCGATATTTATAAAGGGACTGGTTAAAGATATACCTCCACGGGACACCACCCGAAAAACAGCGAAATCGACGTCCCGCTCAATTACGCCGATTATTATTTCCTCGAAGCGCTCCTCCGCTACCGCGCAAAAATGTCCGGCCACCCCGTCGTCCCCGCGCCTGA
>JAISGL010000284.1 GCA_031263125.1 Opitutaceae bacterium
CCGGCTTGAGGAGTCGCTGAAAATGATAGGAAAAACATTTGAATAAAATATAAATGGAGGTTTCCGATGTTTTTATACAACGCCGCGGCGCGCTTCGAGTTGCCGGCGGATTTCTTTGGCGCGGCCGGCGGTGATGGGATAGAAATGCAATATAATAATCGCCAGCGTCCAGAAGAGCATCGGGAAAAATACATACCAGCGCAGCATCGTGGCCAGCACCTCGGGTGGCTGCGACGCGCCGTATCTGGCCTTGTCGAAGCCGCACCACACGATTATAAAGCCGGAGATGCCGGTCGTGAATGTCATTGCCAGCTTGCTTGTCCATGAAAAGACGCTCGAAAAACTGCCCTCGCGGCGCCGGGCGGTGTGGAGTTCGTCGTAGTCAACGATGTCGGCCTGCATCGAGGGGACGATCATCCAGATCGCCGAGCCGAAAGCCGACAGGAACACCTGCGGCACGATTTGCAGGTAGGGATATGCGGGCGTGTAGCAAAACCAGACCAGGATGTTGGTGAGAAAGCCCATCGCGATGGTGATGCGCAACGCGCCCTTTTTGCCGATTTTCTCGCAAACCCATGCCCAAAATGGCACGGAAAAGAGGCCGGGCAGAAAGATGACGGTGGTTTTCAGCCCCTGTATGATATAGGCGGTCTTTTGGTCACCGCCGCAAACATAATAAATGTTCAGATAAAGGCCGAGGCTCGCGACGAGGTTCGAGCCGACCGTCTGACAAACATAAACTCCCATCACTTTCAAAAACGGCCCGCAATGCAGCGTTTCCTTCAGGCCGCGCCAAAGCCCCACTTTGCCCTGCTTTTTGGTTTCTTTTTCATAATAACGTTCCTTTACAAAAAAGCCCGGCAGCGTGGCGCATATTATTATGACGGCGCCCATGACCCAGCCCATCGCCCTCATTCCGCGCGCGACATTCGGCTCGCCGGTGCCGGGGTCGGCGAAGGCGGGGAGCGCAGCCAGCGCGAGCAGCCAGCCGCCGAAGATGACGGTGCATTTGGAAAACACGGCGCGCCACGCGACGACGCGTGTGCGCTCATTATAATCGGGCGTGAGTTCCATGCCGAGGCTGTAGTAGGGCATCGCCCAGAGCGCGTAGGCGGTGTATAAAAGCAGGCCGGCGGCCACCATGTAGATAATGATGGCGGTGTGGCTCCAGTCTGGCGACGCCTGCCAGAGCAGCGGCAGGAAAAGCCCGGTCAGCACGCCGCCAGCGACTATAAACGGCCTCCGCCGGCCCCAGCGTGTGCGGGCGTTGTCGGAAATGTTGCCGAGCAGCAGATCCATCAGCCCGTCCCACAAACGATAAATCATAAGCACCGTGCCGATGATCGCGGGGCTGATGCCGAGCGCGATGTTGAACACGGGGTAGAACATGTTCTTGGTGATGGTGACGGTGAACTGGTCCGTCATGGCGCCCGCGCCGTAGGCGAGTTTTTGCGACATCGGAACGCGGTCTTCGGGGGCAACGGCGGGGATGTGTTTTTCGTGTGTCGCGTTGGATGTCATGACGGGCGTGTGTGCGCGTGCGTGCGTATGCGGGTGCGTGTGCGTGTGCGGGTACGTGTTTCTAGCCGGCGGGGACGCTTTGTTGCGCGGCGAGTTTTTCCACGCGGCGCGCCGCGTCGGCGAGCAGGGCGCCGGCTTTCGAGCAGGCGGCGCGCGCGTGCGCGAGGGCGGCGGGATAATCCTGGTGGATTGCCGTCATGCACGCGGCGAGACGTTTGCCGGCGTCGGGCGCGTCTATGGGAATCGCCCAGTCGCCGAGGCCGAGGTCGGGATACATTTGCACTTTCCACGTGTCCTGCGGCTGGTGCAGGTAAATGGTGGGGCGTCCGGTGGCGATGGCCATGATGGGCGAGTGGCATTCCATGCTCAGCACGAGCGAGGCGCGGGCGTAAACGGAGCTGGCTTCGTCGGTAATCCAGTAGCGGTCGAGCGCCGTCACGCGCAGGCGCACGTCCGCGGGGAGCTGGCTGATGATGTGCGGTTCGAAGAGTTCGGTCGCGTAAATCATCTCGGGGCAGAGCAGCACGCGGTCGCCCGTGGCGCGAACCCAGTGCGTGATGGCGCCGCGCAGCGCGGCGAAATCGGCGGGGGCTTGCGCGGCGTTGAATTTTTCGCGTGTCGCGATTGTTTCCGCGGTGAAGGGGCGTTCGGGATGAATCGTCCAATAGGGCGTGAGGCGCAGGCGCGGGATGACGCAGAGGAAGCGGCCTGCTTCGAGTTTGTGCGCGGCGAGCAGGGCGTCGGCGGCAGCTTCGTCGCGCAGGTTGTCGAGGGCAAAAGTGGCGTCGGGGCAAAAGTCGAGCGGCGTTGTCACGCCGGCCTGCCGCGCGGCGGCGAGCGAACGCGTTTCGCGCGTGAAGAAGAGCGCGGAGGTGTTGATGAGTTTCGCGAGTTCGGGCGGAAAGTCGGGCGTGGTGTCAATCACGCCGACATTGCTGCCGACTGTGACGCCGAACACCGCCCAGGGTTTGCCCGTCTGAATCCATTGGTCCAATTCGTCGTGATTATAAACGCCAGGCCCCGAGCTGTGCAGCATGAGGTCGGCCCCGGCGAAGGCTTCGGCGAGCGTGCAGTCGCCGGGCATGGGTTTGGCGGGGCGCCATCTGGCGGCATCGCGAACCAAACGGATTTTCGGAAAACGGCGGCGCAGCATCGCGTCGACCCCGCGGTCGAAAAGGCCGGGCCAGAGTATGAAGCGGATGTGCGGCGCGTGTTTTTCAAAGACGCGCAATATGCCGGGCGTGTGCGCGATGTCGCCGATGTTGACGGTCTGCCAGCCGGAGCGGAGCAGGATGGTGACAGGGCGTTTTTCGTCCGTCGGATCGGCGGGTGCGGGGGCGGAGGCGAAGGCGGAGGTGGAGGCGGAGGCGAAGGATTGGGAGTCGGATATCATGAAGAGATTATGACTGGCGTTGCTGCGTTGCTGCGTTGATGAAACGCCAGCGCCAAACCAAACCGGACACAATAAACGCTTTGGTCTTATCAATGATTTCAGCGCGAGGACGCGCCCGAAGACGCTCCCGGAGACGTGCGCGAGGACGCGCCCGAAGACGCTCCCGGAGACGCATCCGAGGACGCGCGCAATGACGCGTCCGAGGACGCGCCGCCGCCGCCGGGCGAAAAATCCGCGCCTTCAACCCAGCCGTTTTCCACGAGCAGGTGCAGCGCTTTTTGAGGCACGCCTTTTTCGTTGCGGTTTATCATGCCGACAATCTGGTCGATGCACGCCACGCCGACGCGCCTGCGGTCGATGACCACGCCGGTGACGTTTTCGGTCAGTCGTTTTTGTGTGACGTTGAGCATGACAAATTTCGATGGCCTCAATGTTTGCCGGACAAGCCCCCGCTGCCATTCGCGGATGCGGGTGTGCATCGCGTCCAGGCCGATGACAACTTGCGGGCGATGCCGGCGATGCCACTGGGCGTAGGCTTCCGGCTCCCAACGCTGCAACAACAGCGGCGGGATGCGGGCGTCGTCCTCGTGCAAGTGTTGTTCCGCCAGATAGGCCGCCAGCCAGAGATGGTCGGCTTTCACGTCGGTTTTTATTTCGAGCGCCGTGCCGACGCGCGTGTAGCCCGCCGCGCGGCAACGCCTCATGGCTTCGAGCATCGCGTGATAAAAATCGGGGTAAACGCGATGCACGTGCGGCTCCGCGATTCCGTAGCCGTAGGCCACCACCGAGAAACGTTCCCAGTCCACGTCGAGCGTCCGGCTTTGCACGGTCAGCGGCCCGAGAAGCAGTCCGTGGATGTTTCGCGTGGCCGTGATTTGGTTGAAGCGCGCGCGCGTGAGTTTCGGGTCGCCCAGCCAGAAATGTTCCAGCCCGTAGCCGAGTTCCTCGGCCCGCTCGCGCGCGCCCGTGAACAAATCCATGTAGGTGCCGGTTTGTCTGCCCTGCGTGGCGGGGTCGGCGGTCACATAGGCGATCACCGCCTGCCGCACGGCGTTGCGCCGGTGTCGCGTGGCGATGAGCGCGGAGACCATCGGGTTGGGGCGGTAGCCGAGTTCGCGCGCGACCGCCTGGACGCGTTTCCGCGTGGCGGCGGGGATGCGCGGGTGGTTGCGCAACGCGAGCGAGACGGTCGTCTGGTGTACGCCGGCGCGCGCGGCGACGTCCTGCATTGTTATATTTTGAGAGGGCATGGCGGAAAAAAGGTGAGTTGGAGAATGTGTTTGGGGAAAAGTAATAACAACCAAATCATGCGCAAGGTCATTGGTAAGACCGGCGTCGTGTTTGTATAATGCCGGTTCGGATTCACAGTGTGCCGCATAGTTCCAACCCGTTCCACCCGTTCAACCCATTATATTCCTCCCGTCCGCCTGCCTTTCCGGCAAAATCATCAAAAACCTCCGCAATCCCTGCCAATGAAAACCAATATATTATTTAATGCGCGCACGTTTGTTTATGCCACGGCGCTCGTCGTGAGCGGCCTGTTCCTGTTGGGTTCGACGGCGTCGTCGGCCCCGGCTTATTGCATCGTCATGGATAGCGGCACCTCGGCTCTCACGAACGCCTCCCGCGCCACCACTGACGGCGTCATCGCCACCATCATCACCGGCACCGTCACCTCGGGCGGCACGTGGGCCAGGTCCTCCAGCAGCACCGCGAACTACAACAGCTACGCCCTGACCGACAACGACGCCACCGACAATACGAAGTGGATAGCGTTTTCGCCCACGCTGCCGGAGGCGGGAAAATACGTCGTGCAAATATGGTGGCTGAACTCCGCCTCGCAGGCCACGAACGTCCCGGTTGACATTTGCCATGACGGCGTCACCGACACGATCCATGTTGACCAGTCCGCCCAAGGCTCCCGCTGGGTCACGCTGGGCATTTACGAATTTGCCGCCAGCAACGACGGCGCCGAGTTTGTCAGGATGCGCAACAACGGCGGCACGGACGGTGCCACCGAGGGCAAATATATCAGGGCCGACGTCATCCGCTTCCTCAGTTTTGAGGCGCTGACCGAACTGGACAACATCGCTGAAATTAAAACCACGCCGGAAACAGACCCGGCAAATTACACCGGTGTTTATATGATCGGCTCGTGGTCAAACTCCACCAGCTCCTCCGGTTATTACGGCGCAAACTACAGCAATGACGGCACGAAAGCCGCCACCAAGGCCGTCCTCTACACGCCCGTCCTGCCCGGTGCCGGACACTACGATGTGCAGATGTGGTATCCCGCTGGCGGCGGTTTCTGCGCCGCCGTCCCCGTTGACATTTATCATTCCGGCGCCATCGACACCGTCACCGTCAACCAGACAACAAACGGCGGCAAATGGAACTCACTCGGTGTGTATGAATTCACCGGCGCCGGCACTGAGTATATAAAAATCCGCACCGACAATGGCGCCGGCGGCACGCTCACCGGCACGGTCATCGCCGACGCCGTCCGCCTTGTCAAAGTCGAGACGGGGCCGCTGACACTGATTGACAACACCGCGCCCGACGACACCGACGCCGCCAGCAAAGTCCCCGGCGACGGCGTCATCGTGCAAGGCAGTTGGACGGCCAAGACCACCACCGCCGGCTACTATGGCATCAATTACTGGACCGACAACGGCACCGGCAAGGGCAGCAAATCCGTCACCTACACGCCGAGGCTGCCCGCCTCCGGCACCTACACCGTGCAGGCATGGTGGCCGAATACCAACGCCAGTTTCGCCACCAACACGCCGGTTGATATTATACACTCCGGCATCACCCACACCGTCATCGTTGACCAAACTCAAAACGGCGGCCAGTGGAACACGCTTGGCGTTTATGTTTTCACTGGCGACGGCGATGAATACGTGAAAATAAAAAACGACGGCACCGATGTGGACAAACACGTCATCGCCGACGCCATCCGCTTCGTTGAGTCCGAGGAGCCGCCGCCGAACACCGCGCCGACGATCACGACAATCGCCAATCAGGTGATCGCCGCAAACACGGCAACCGGGGCTTTGGCCTTCACGGTCGGCGATGTGGAAACCTCGCCGGCGGCGCTCGTCGTCAGCGCGGCAAGTTCGAATCAGGCACTCCTGCCCGATACCGGCATCGTGCTCGGAGGCAGCGGAGCCGGCCGCACCGTGACGCTGACGCCGGCCA
>JAISGL010000306.1 GCA_031263125.1 Opitutaceae bacterium
TCCCTCGGACTGAATCCCGCCACGCCCGGCAACACGATTCCCGCCAACTTGTCCCGGCAATATGATTATGATGCGGTCAGGCAACTCATCCAAAGCCCGGAGCGAACCTATCAACTCGATGCGGAAGGCAATATAAAGAACAAGTGAGAAAAACAAACGCCATGCCGTCAAAACCCATGCCGCCAAAACCACGCTCCATGAAAAACCATAAAACCATTTCCCATTCCAAATCAGCCGCGCTGTTTTCCTGCCTCGCGCTTGCGTTGTCATTCACGCCGCATGCGTCCGCATGGGAACGCGCGGACCTGACCACGGGCGTCACCTTCCCGCCCGTAAGCCTGTCCCCCGGTGGCGCCGCGTTGTCGGCATCGTCGGCGGGCACGCAAAACGCACTGACCATGACCTCGCAATCGGGCGCGCAGGCGCAGGCGGCGGTTTCCGCCGGCGCCGGACTGTTGAGCGATCCCAAACAACTTTACGCGGTCAAGGGCAGCGGCATCCCCGTGACATTTTCCACCGCCGGCGGTGGCGGCGCCGCTGGCACCGGCGCGCTGATGCGCACCATGGGCGCCATGGGCGCCACCGCGTCCGTGTCGGACATCCCGCCGGAATTGGTTTCCATCGCCGCCTCGCTGGACAACAGCCTCGGACGCATCGTGGACTGGGTGGCGAATTATATAGAATACGAAGCCTATAATGGCCTCAAGCGCGGCCCGCGCCTCACCGCCTTGGAGCGCGCCGGCAACAGTTTCGACACCGCCGCGCTGACCGTGACATTGCTGCGCGCCGCCGGTTTTGACGCGAGTTACGCCTTTGTCGGACGCACGGGCACGTTCGCGGAACTGGGCAACTGGCTCGGCGTGGCGCCGGACGAGGCGTTCGCCTTCCTGGTCAACGGCGGCGGTGATTATGAGACGCGCCCCGCCAACCCGACGCTTGCGAGCAAGATTGTTCTGCCGCTGGCGGATTACAACGGCCTGTTGTTCCCCCATGTCTGGGTGATAGTTAATATTGACGGCGGCGCCTATTGGTTCGACCCGTCTTTCAAACCCTACTCCGAGGCGGCGCCGGCGGACTGGGTTTCGCAGTCCGGCTACAGTGCGACGGAATTATACAACAGCGCCGGCGGCAGCAACACCACCGCCACCATCGGCTCCGTGACGGTGCCAGCCTATCAGGGCGCCGCCGCCGGCAAAAACGCGTTGCGCGCCAAGCTCGCGCAATACACCACCGCGCTCGCCACCGGCATCGCCGGCGACGACGTGCAGCACGCGCGCGCCGGCCGCGAGGTGATGGGCGGGCGCTGGCTGGCGCGCGCCGGCACCTTTCCCGCGCCCTACGGTTATATTATACACGCCTTCTGGGATGAGATTCCCGATGCCTATTGCGCGAAACTGACGGTGTCGGTCGGCGGCGTCAGCCAGACGTTCAACACCGCCGGCTTGAGCGGCGCCAAGCTGTCCGTGGCCTTTGAAAGCAGCAAGGTGCGTTTGTACAAGGACGACACCCTGATCGCGTCCGAAACGTCCGCCAGCGGCACGACCGCCGCCGTGACGCTCGGCTACACGTATTGCGACACCGGCGGCGGTCCGTTGTATAATCACACCATGCCCACCGCGCCGATTCTGCGCAGCGGCAATTATGTCATCACGCACGGGTTTAATCATGTCCTTGGCCGGCTGAAGGAGCGCATGCGCGTCCTCGCCGGCATGCACGACCAGGGGCTGGCGAACGACAGCCGGCAGGTGCTTTCGGAAAACTTGTATATTCTCGGGCTGCAATATCTCAACGAACTCAACGGCATCAACGAGGTCGGCTCATCCGTCACGCCCGCGCGTCAGGTCGTGCAGCACCACGCCGGCATCGTCGGCGTCAATCAGGCGCCGTTTGTGGACATGCCGGTCTGCCTGATCAACTCCGCGCTCCGCACGGCGCCGCCTTCCGGCATGTCGTGGATGGATGTCATATATAAATCTTTCATGGCCGGAATGTATTGGGCGAGCATGCTGGAGCACTCCGCCATCGAGCAGACCATCGTGGCCAACGCCGACCCGGCCAACACGTATTTGAACAAGGGCGTCTCCACCATGAAACTTATACAAAGTTACGTGGACAACGCCGAGCCGGTCTATGTGGCGCGCACGCTCACGGAATGGAACGCCCTGAAAAGTTCCTCCGGCCCGCTGGCCGGCTATGCCGGCACCGCCGCGCTGGCCGCCGGCGACAGTGTATTTTCGAGCAACCCGCTCACCGGCGGGATGCTGGTGCCGAAAAACTACGCGCAGACATTTGGCAACTACAGCGGCATGGGCTACGTCGCCATGCACAAGCCCGCCGGAGCCGGCCCCGGCGCGGTCATGGGCATCACCGGCGCGCTCGGCACACTCAAGGGCGGCGCCTCGTCCTTGCTCAACAATCTTACCGCGCCGGTTACCATTTCCCTGATTAACAGCGGCGCCGACAGTTATCAAATCACCTCCCTTTATAATTATTCCAATCCATCCGTCACCGGCGGGCAGAGTTTTCTTGGCGACCCCGTGGACGCGGCCAGCGGCGCGTTTTATATAAACGCCACCGACCTCGCCCTCGGCGACGCCATGCCTTATGGTCTCGCCTTCACGCGCTATCATTCGACCGCGCTGCGTTTTTCCGACCCGACCGGACTGGGCAAGGGCTGGACGCACGGCTATAATATCCGCCTCCTTTTCCAGCACGCCGGCGACCTCGACTTGGCACGCGCCTCGACCGCGGAATTGGCGCCGATGATGATCGCCGCCCGCGCCATGTATGATATTTTCTACTCCGGCACCGACTCCAACGCCCGCCAGTGGGTCGTCCCCGCGCTGATCACCTGCTGGCTCGGCGACCAGTTGATAAACACCCGCGCGGTGGTGCAAATGGGCGAGCGCACCATGCAGTTTGTCCAACTGCCCGACGGCGCCTTCGCCCCGCCGCCCGGCGTCGCCGCCACGCTGGTCAAAAACGGAACGAATCACATTATGAAATTCCGCAAGGGCCTCGAAGTCACCTTCCGCGAAAAGGACGGACGCTTCACCAGCATCACCGACAAAAACACCGCCGGCCAGGTGGCGCGCAGCCTGACCGCGACCTATTCCGGAGCCGCCACCAGCTACGATGATACTTCCCGCAGGCTTACCCAGGTTACCGATGCGTTTGGCCGGACGCTCACCCTTACCTATTCGGGCAACGCGCTCACGCAGGTGGCGGACAGCACGGGCCGCTCGGTTCATTACAGCCAGACTACCTCGGCCTTTGTCCATACCGATCCGGAAAACAAAACCACGACTTACACGCACGATGCTAAAAAACGCATCACCTCCGTCACCGACGCCCTTGGCCGCGTCACGGTGCAGTCCGAATACGACGACTATGACCGCGTCATCAGGCAGTGGACTTGCGGCGACACGGACAAACTCTGGCAATATGATTACGCCCCCGGCACCACACGGCACGCCGATCCGCTCGGATACGCCTCGCTTTATTATTTCGATGAGCGCGGCAGAAAAGTGCTTCATTATAACGAACTCGGCGCCCGCAGCGAATGGCAATACGACGGCATGGACCGCGTGGTGCTCTCCATCACGCCCCCGCGTGACATCACCTACGCCAGCCTGTACGGCCAGCCCCCCAGCCACGAAATCACCACGTATCTTTATAACAAACACCACGAGTTGATAGCCGTGCAAGACCCTGCCGGCCGTATCGCCTCGACCACGCCGTCGAACGATACCAGCACCACCCCGCGCACCGACACCACTCCCGGCGGCTTGGAAACGGTGACAACCTACCACGCCAACATCCACCTGCCCGCCAGCGTCACGCACCCCGGCGGCATCGTGGAAACTTTCAATGAATACGACGCATGGGGACGCCTGAAAAAACACCACCCCGCCTCTTTTGCCGCCAATACTTTTATTACCTGCACATACACCCAGAACGGCAGCGCCGGTTACACCACCCAGCAGGTTGTCACGTATCCGAACAACACGACAGAAACCGTCAAATACAACGCGCGCGGCGACATTATAGAGACCATTGACCGCGCCGGCATCAAAACCACATTCACCTACAACGCCCGCCGTCAGCGAACCTCGGCCAACATCTGGAACGGCACGGCAATAGTACAAACCAGCCAGATAGTTTATAATGCTATCGGCGATGTCCTCTACACCGTCGCCCCCAACGGCGCGCAGACCGACTACGATTATAATGCCGACGGCAAACTCGTCTCCGCCACCGGCCCCGACGGAGCCACCGTGCTCACCACCTACGACTTGCGCGGCCTGCCCGACCACGTGACCGACCCGCTTGGCAAACAGACCTTCAGCACTTACGATGCCGCGCAAAGGGTTGTCACCATCACCGACCCGCTCAACCGCGCCACCGATTTCACCTACGACCCGCTGGGCAACCGCCTCTCCGTCACCACGCCGCTGGGCCACACCAGTGTTTCCGTTTATGATGACGCGAGACTGTTGACCACTGAAACCCGCGACGCGCTCGACCGCCCCATCACCTTTGCCTACGACGACGACGGCCGGCAAACCGCCATGACCAACCGCCGTGGCAACACCTACACCACCGAATACGACGACACCGCGCGCACCGTCACCACCGAAACGCCGGAGGGCAAAATCACCACAACGGAAAATAACACGCGCGGCCTGCCCTATCAATCCATCCGCCCATCGGGCCGCATCGTAAGAAACACATCATTCGACAACGAAGGCCGCGTGCTCACGCAACAAATCCTCGCCCCCGGCGGCCAGACCGTGCTATCGACTGTCACCATGACCTACGACAACGCCGGACGTTTGCTGACGGTTTCCGAGGGCGGCAAAACCACCGTGCGCGCCTACGACGCGCTTGGCCGGCTGTCCTCCTATCAGGACGGCGAAGGTCACACCATCACCTACGGCTACGACGCCTCCAACAACCTGACCACACTCACCTACCCGGGCAGCCTGACCGTCACCTACGCTTACGACGCCAGCAACCGCGTGGTGTCGGTGACGGATTGGAACAGCCGCGTCACGCAATATGAATACGACCTCGCGGGCCGGCTGACACGGGTCGCGCGCGCCAACGGCACATCGCGGCAGTTGCTCTACGACGCCGCCGGCCAGTTGCGCTTTATCGAGGAACGCGGCCCCGCCCCAACCGACACCCTGCTATGGATGCGCGCCCTCGAATACGACACCGACGGACGCATCACCAAAACCTACACATACCCGTCATCTGTGCCGGTGAGCACGTCCGCCGCCAACGAGGATGACACCGCCACGCACGACGCCGACAACCGCATCGCCACATGGAGCGCCGGCGCCGGCGGCACGCTCACCTGCCAGTTCGACGACGACGGCAACCTGCTTTCCGGCCCGCTCGTCCACAGCCCGACCGCCTCCACGCCAATGGCCTTCGTCTACGACTACCACAACCGCCTCACCGGTGCCGGTGGCCAAAATAACCTCTACCGTTACAACCCCGACGGCCACCGTGTCGAGGCTGGCGGCGTATCGTATGTAATAGACCCCAACGCCGCGTTAAGCCGCACCCTCATG
>JAISGL010000320.1 GCA_031263125.1 Opitutaceae bacterium
GGGAAAGTTTTCCCGCCAGCTTCGCCGCCCACATTTGCCTGACTGTCATGCGTGCCATTTGAAAAAAGCCAGAGAACAGAGGGCGGAGGTCAAAGGACAGAAAAAAGAGCCACCCGCAAAACAGCTGATGTTACACGACCGGCAGGGTTTTGCAGGGCCTGACCTTGTGTCAGGCCGCGAATTACCTGTGTGGCCTCCCATGCGAACGCGGCCTGACACAAGGTCAGGCACTACGCACCGCGTAACATCAGTTAACGGCCAGACTCGCCTGCATCAGACACGAAAGAGAAACGAGAGAGGCAAATTTGACACTTTCGGGATGAAGACATTACTTGGAGGCACATGCCTGCGTTTTCCGTTGAAAACAAAGGGCCAAAACCACCACCAGTCATCCTCAGCCTTGCAACATCCATGAAAACACAACACCAGCCATCGTCCTTCAACATGCCGGGAGCCTTTGTGCTCACGTTGCTCGCCATCGCCGTGTTTTGTCCGGCGAACGCGCGCGCCGATGAGCGCGACGACGAGATCAGGCAGCTCCGCGGGATGATCAACACGCTCGACCAAAAGCTGCGCGAGCTTGAGCGCAAACAGGAACTCCGCGACGAGGCCGCCGCCGCGACCGCGAAGGCCGCCGCCGAAACCACGCCCAAAATCACCGCCAGCGACAAGGGCTTCTCCGTGGCCGCTCCCGACAATTCCAGCCAGCTGCGCCTGCGCGCGCTCGTGCATGCCGACTCGCGCTGGTACGGGGATCACGACGGCGCGGACGCCCCCGGACGCGAGGGTTTTGTCCTCCGCCACGCGCGCATCATTTTCGAGGGGCGGCTTTCAAAAATCCTCCAGTTCCAAATCATCCCCGAATACGGCGGCGACAGTTTCTGTCTGCTCGACGCCAGCATCGGCCTGGACTTTTCGCCCGCCGCGCAACTCAAGCTCGGCAAATTCAAGGCGCCCGTCAGCCTCGAACAATTGCAATCCGATTCGTGGGCGTTTTTCACGGAACGCTCGCTCGCCTCGCAACTCGTCCCGAACCGCGACATCGGCGTGCAGCTCGGCGGCGCTTTTTTCAACGGCGCGCTCGAATATCAAATCGGTGTCTTCAACGGCGTCGGCGACGGACGCGGCACGCTCACCAACGCCGACACCGACAATGGCAAGGACGCCGCCGCGCGCATCGTCGCAAAACCGTTCATGAACATGAAGGATTCCCCGCTTGCCGGACTGGGCATTGGCATCGCGGGCAGTTACGGGCGGCAGAGCGGCGAGCAGGCGCGCACCGCGGGCTATCGCACCGACGGCCAGCAGGCGCTGTTTGCCTACCGTGCCGGCGTTGTCCAGGACGGCGAGCTATGGCGCATTTCCCCGCAGGCGTATTATTACCACGGCCCGCTTGGCATTCTCGCCGAGTATATGGTCTCGACGGGCAATCTCCGTCCCGCCGCCGGCCAGCCCGCCGTCGAAATCACCAACAAAGCCTGGCAAATCGCCGCCGGCTATGTGCTCACCGGGGAGGATTCCAGCTACGAAGGTGTGACACCCGCAAAACCCTTCGACCTTGAAAAAGGCACGTGGGGCGCGGTCGAACTCGTCGCGCGCCTCGATCACATCGACATCGACAGGGACGCCTTTCCGCTTCTCGCGGACCCCGCGGCCAGCGCGAAATCCGCCGGCTCGTGGGGCGTGGGCGTGAACTGGTATCTCACGCGCGCATTCCGTTTCTCCGTCGACTACAACCAGACCAGTTCAAAAAGCGCGGACGCGACCACACCCACCGGCGCGGTTCTTAAAAATGGCGAAAAAGTGATCCTCACCCGGGCGCAAATCGCCTTTTGAAAAAAACGCGCCATATGGAGTATAATTTGGAGTATATTTGGAGTATATTTGGAGATTATTTGGAGATTATTTTTAAATAACTGATGTTATGCAGTTGGCAGTTTTCGTAGGGCCTGACCTTGTGTCAGGCCGTGCTCGCGAAGGAGGCCACATTGGTAATTCGCGGCCTGACACAAGGTCAGGCCCTACGGACCGCGTAACATCAGTTAAATAACTGACTGATGTTATGCAGCCAAAGGGATGCAAAAAGCGCAGGTGCGTTGTTCCTCCATCAAACAAAACCGAAACCCGTGATTGAATGAGTGCCGCGCGAATGCCCATCCTGGGAGCGCGGGCATCTCTGCCCGCGACGCGTATTTGAAAGACACCACGCGGGCGCACGGCATTTCGCGGGCAGAGATGCCCGCGCTCCCAGGATAGGCCGGCTGCGTAACATCAGTAACTGATATTACGCGGCACGTAGGGCCTGACCTTGTGTCAGGCCGCGGATTACCTGTGCGGCTTCCCTCGCGTGCGCAGCCTCCCACGCATTCGCGGCCTCCTACGCATTCGCGGCCTGACACAAGGTCAGGCCCTACAAAATCGACCCCTGCTAAATCGACCCTGCTAAATCCTGCCAACCGCGTGACATCAGATCTTTATTATACTTGGGGGCGCGGCGCATTTCTCCGTTACGATTTCAGGCCGTATTCATCCAGCCGTTTGCGAAGGGTGGCGCGGGTCATGCCGAGTTTTTCGGAGGTGCGCATGGGGTTGCCTCCCTCGGCTTTCAACACGCGCGTGATCATTTCGCGTTCGAGTCTCGCGAGGATCGGTTCGCCGGTCTTCGCCAGTTCTTCATGCAGAAAATCCAAAGCGTGCTCGATGGTGAGCGGTGGCATGGCAACGGCGG
>JAISGL010000397.1 GCA_031263125.1 Opitutaceae bacterium
CAAACGCGTGCGCCGCCCCCCTGTCCAGCGACGCCCGGCACGAAGCCGCGGCGCGCGATTCCGCATGACCCGGAAAGGAGCACCGCCATGCCACCCGGACACCAACCCGTTCTCCTCGATGAAGTGATCGCGCTTCTCGCCCCGCGCGCCAACGGCCGTTATCTCGACGCCACCTTTGGCGGCGGCGGCCACACCCGCGCCATCCTCGAAGCCGCGCCCGGCTCCTTCGTCCACGCCTTCGACCGCGACCCCGCCGCCGCCGCGCGCGCCGAAAAACTCGCCCGCGAATTTCCCGGACGTATCCATCTTTCAAATACAAATTTCGCCGCGCTCGCCCAGCCTCCCGCCGATGACTCCGGCTCCGCTCCCCGCCCCATCACCGGCCTCGACGGCGCGCTCTTCGACCTCGGCCTCTCCTCCTGTCAACTCGACGAAACCGAACGCGGCTTCTCCTTCCGCGCCGACGCCCCCGCCGACATGCGCATGGACCCCCGTGCCGACACGCCCGCCGGCGCATGGCTCGAAACCGCCCCCGAAATCGAAATTTCCCGTGCCATACGCGATTGCGGCGAGGAAAAAAACTGGCGCCGCGTCAGCCGCGCCATCCTCGCCGCCCGCGGCACCGGCGCGCTCGCCCGCACCGCCTCGCTCGCCGCCGTCATCTCCGGCGCCATCCCCGCGCGCGAACGCCACGCCGCCAAAATCCACCCCGCCACCCGCGCGTTCCAAGGCATCCGCATCGCCATCAACGGTGAACTCGCCGCCATCGAACGCGCCCTCCCCGCCGCCTTCGCGCGCCTCGTCCCCGGCGGCGTGCTCTGCGTCATCAGCTTCCACTCCCTCGAAGACCGCATCGTCAAGACGCTCTTCCGCCGCCTCTGCGGCCAGCCCGAAAACGCCGCCGACTCCCGCCCCCAGCAATTCCGCAAAAAAAGCGCCGCTGCGCTCACGCGCAAACCCATCACGCCCTCCGCCGCCGAACTCGAAACCAACCCCCGCAGCCGCTCCGCCAAACTCCGCGCCATCCGCAAACTCTGAAATCCGCAAACTCAAACCCGCAACCCTCCCCGCCTCTCCCGCCATGAACTTTTCCAATCGCAACAAAACCAATCGCAACAAAGCCTTCATCAGCAACCTCGCCGTCCTCGGCGTGACGCTGTTTTTCTGCCTCGGCGCGTCGCTCTTCGCCGTCGTCTGGCAGCAGCAAAACAACGTCCGCATCGCCCGCGAAAACAACCTCCTCGAAAACCACATCGCGAGCCTCCAGCGCCACCAGACCGAGCTGAACAACAAACTCGCCTCCGAGCAGACGCTCGAAGTGTTGAACCGCCGCAACGCCGGGTTCCGCCTCAACCTCTCCGCCGTCCGCGAACAGCAACTCGTGCGCGTCACCCGCGACCCGAAAACCCTCCTCGACCTGAAACGCAACGCCGAGCGCATCGGCTTCCTCCCCGCCGCGCCCGCGACCGACGTCCCCGCGCGCCCCGCCCTCGCGCGCCCCGCTCTCGCCGCCACCGCCGCCATCGCCACCGCTACCACCGACGACGCCGCCACCGACGCCGACACCCGCCCAAGCATCATCCGCTTCGTCACCTTCTCCCGTTAACACTCTTCCGCTCCGCACTCACCACTCCGCACTCACCACTCCGCACTCTCCCGCTCCGCACCCACCGCTCCGCACCCGCTATTCCGCATCCGCCATTCCGCATTCACCACCAATGCCCAAAGGTTTCGCATCCAACGCCCGCATGACATTCCTCGCCCTGTGCATCTTTGCACTCTTCGGCGTGGTGCCCGTGCGCTTTGTCTGGCTGCACGTCATTGAAAGCGACCAGCGCGTCGCCAAAGCCTTCAACAACCGCCGCCAGTATTACGACGAATTTTCCCGCCGCGGCGACATCATCGACTCCCACGGCGACACCCTCGCCACCAGCCGCTCGCTCGTGCAAGTCGCCGTCGACCCCGTGGCCTACTCGGCCTATTTCGAAAATCTCCGGAAAATCAAAAACCCCCGGAACGCCCAAAACGAAATCGCCCGGGAATCAGCCAAGTGGGCCGGACTCGCCGAAATCCTCGGCATGCCCCGCGCGGAAATCAGCCGCATCTGCTCGCTCAAAACCCGCCTCGCCCCCAAAAAAGACGCCAGCGGCGCCCCCACCTCCGAACTCGTCGGGGAGGAAAACAAATTCGAATGGATCAACCGCGCCGGCGTCCCCGAGGACATCTACAGGGCGATCGCCGCCCTCGACATCAAAAGCGGCATCATCCTCCCGCGCATCTACGAACGCACCTATCCCCACAACCAGCTCGCCGCGCACCTCATCGGCTTCGTTAACAAAGAGCAGAAACCCGTTGCCGGCGCCGAATCCTTTTTCGATTGCTACCTCAAACCCTACGACGGCTGGCGCGAATCCGAGAAAGACGCCCGCCGCCGCGAACTCGTCCAGTTCCGATCCCGCGAAGTCGCCCCCGTCGAAGGCTACACCGTCAGACTCACCATCGACTCCGTCATCCAGACCTGGGCCGAGGAAGAACTCGCCTCCATCGCCGCCAGATACACCCCCCTGCGCGCCACCATCATCATAAGCGACGCGCAATCCGGCGCCCTCCTCGCCCTCGCCAACCACCCCACCTTCAACCCCAACGAATACGGCAAAGCCACCGACCGGGAGTTCCTCAACTTCGCCATCCAGTCCTACATCGACCCCGGCTCCACCTTCAAAATCGTCGCCGCCTCCGGCGCGCTCAACGACCGCCTCGTCACGCCCGACACCCGCTTCGACTGCTCCGCCGAAATCGCCGAATACAAAGGCCGCAACCTCCGCCTCATGACCGACGAGCACCGCTGGGATCACCCGCTCACCGTCTCCGAAATCATCTCCCACTCCAGCAACAGCGGCGCCGCCCTCCTCGCCATGCGCCTCGGCGACCGCCGCTTCCACGACTACATCCGCGCCTTTGGTTTCGGCGCGCGCACCGGCGCCTTCCCCCAGAACATCGAAATCTTCGGCTCCATCAACCCCGTCGAAAAATGGCACCCCATCGACATCACCCGCATCGCCGCCGGCTACTCCATCGGCGCCACGCCCCTCCAAATCCACTGCGCGATGGCCGCCATCGCCAACGGCGGCGAACTCGTCACCCCGCAAATCATCTCCGAAGTCTGCAAACCCGACGGCGAACCCGCCATGCGCTTCGGCAGGGAAGTCCGCCGGCGCGTCATCACGCCCGACACCGCCCGCACCATGCGCGCCCTCCTCCAGCGCGTCGTCTCGGACGACGGCACCGCCGGCAAAATCGCCCTCCCCGGCTACGAGTTCGCCGGCAAAACCGGCACCGCCCAAAAACTCATCGACGGCCGCTACTCCGACAAAAACCACATCGGCTCCTTCTCCGGCTTCTTCCCCGCCTCCGCCCCACGCGTCGTCATCACCGTCATCGTCGACGACGGCAACATGCCCGCCGACCGCGCGGCCTACGGCGGCGCCATCGCCGCGCCCAGCTTCCGCCACCTCGCCGAAAAACTCATCCCCTATCTCAACATCAAACCCATCCCCGCACCCGCCATGCCCGCGCTCCTGCGCCCCGACACCGCCGTCGCCACCAGCCGCCAATGATCAGCTATCTCACACAGGACCATTTTCTCATCAACGCATTTCGCGACACCCCCGCCGCGGCCATGCTCGACCTCGCGCCCGCAAAACGCGCCCCCACCCGCCGCGCCCCCGCGCGCACCACGCGCCCGCCCCGCGCACTCAAACCACAACACACAAACAACATTTTCAAAATGGCGCCAAAACTCTCCGACTACTTCAAAGACGACGAAATCATCGCCAGCAAAGGCCCGCTCGACCGCCCCATCTCCGGCATCGTCATGGACTCCCGCCGCGTCGTCCCCGGCAACCTCTTCTTCGCCCTCCCCGGCCTTCGCACCGACGGCGGCGCCTACATCGACGAAGCCATCAACCGCGGCGCCGTCGCCATCGTCACCGGCAAACTCCCCCTCCACGCCCCCGGCAAAGCCACCTTCATCCAGGTCGCCGACCCCCGCGCCCAGCTCGCCCGCGTCGGCCAGCGTTACTACCGCTTCCCCGACCGCGACATGTCCGTCATCGGCGTCACCGGCACCAACGGCAAAACCACCGTCACGCACCTCCTTAAACACTTGATTAACGGCGACCGCCGCATCGGCCTCATCGGCACCATCAACTACGACCTCGGCGCGCGCACCGTCCCCTCCTTCAAGACCACGCCCGAGTCAATCGACATCCACGGCATGCTCGCCCAAATGCGCGACGCCGGCTGCCGCCAGGCCGTCATGGAAGTCTCCTCGCACGGCATCGCCCAAAACCGCGTGCTCGGCATGCACTTCTCCGCCGCCGTCTTCACCAACCTCACGCGCGACCACCTCGACTACCACAAAAACCTCGACGCCTACTTCGAGGTCAAGACGCGCCTCTTCACCGGCCAAACCGGCGCGCAACCCAAACTCGCCATCGTCAACCTCGACGACCCCCGCGGCACCGAACTCGTCAGACGCATCCCCGCCGGCTCCGGCGTGAAAATCCTCACCTACGGCGAATCCGCCGCCGCCGACGTCCGCGCCGAAAACATCGCGCTCAATTTCAAGAACACCACCTTCCGCCTCGTCTGGCCCGGCGGCGCGCTCGACGTCGACAGCCCACTCATCGGCCGCTACAACGTCTCCAACCTCCTCGCCGCCATCGCCACCGCGATCGGCCTCGGACGCGACCCGCTCGTCATCCTGCCCCGCCTCAAAACCTTCACCGGCGTCGCGGGCCGCATGGAACGCATCGAAGCCGGCCAGCCCTTCAACGCCCTCGTCGATTACGCGCACACCGACGACGCGCTCCGCAACGCCCTCGGCATGCTCCGCGCCATCACGCCGGGCCGCCTCCTCGTCGTCTTCGGCTGCGGCGGCAACCGCGACCGCGCCAAGCGCCCCATGATGATGCGCGCCGTGCAAGAGTTCGCCGACCACGCCTTCGCCACCGCCGACAACCCCCGCGGCGAATCGCTCGCCCAAATCTTCGACGACATGCGCGCCGGCGTCACCGCGCCCGAAAAACTCACCTGGATCGAGGACCGCCGCCGCGCCATCAGCCTCGCGCTCGACATGGCCAAACCCGGCGACTGCCTCCTCGTCGCCGGCAAAGGCCACGAATCCTACCAGGAGTTCGCCGACACCGTGATCCCCTTCGACGACCGCCAGACCCTCCGTGAACTCATCGCCCTGAAAACACTCAAAACCTGAA
>JAISGL010000453.1 GCA_031263125.1 Opitutaceae bacterium
GCCCGCTGTTTGTCGCCACCGCCGTCCAAAAACCGGACGGCATCTATCGTGGCAAAGCGCTTCATCTCGTCGCCGACCGCGCGGACGAATGGCTTGCCGCCACGCGTCTCCAGGTGACGACGGCGCACTGGGTGGCCGACACGCTTCCACGCATCCGCGCGGACATCGGGCCGTGCGCGCCTGCCGCGTTTTTCGGCGCGCCACTCACGCTTTCCGAAGTCGAGCAAACCAGTTGGAACACGCCGATTATCAATTCGTGGAATCCCCCGCCGAAACTGGAGTTTTTGCCGGACAATCCCTGGTATCGCCGCGTGCTCGAACTGCTCTCCCGCACTGCCGGCGACGCGCGTGGAAAATATCTCGTCTGCCTGCCGGACATGTCCGGGGCGATTGATATTCTCGTGAACCTCCGCGACCCCACGCAACTTTGCATGGATATCGCGGACGAATCCCGCGAAGCCGTGAAAACCACCGCCCTGCAAATGATGGCGGCCTGGCGTGAAATGTATATTGGAGCCACGGACGCCGTGCTCAAACACGGCGCCGGCATGATAAACTGGGTCGGCGTCTGGTCGGAGCGCGCCTACCTGACACCCACCTGCGACTTCAACGCCCTCATCAGCCCGGACGATTTTATAGAGTGCTGTCTGCCGTCGCTGCACAGGCAGGCGCAAATCGCGGGGCGCATCTGTTTTCACCTCGACGGCCCGCAGGCCGCCCGCCACGCGCCCGCGCTCGCCGCGCAACCGTGGGTGGACGCCGTGCAATACACACCCGGCGCCGGCACTCCGTCCGCGCTGGCTAAAATCGAAATGCTGCGCGGCTTGCAAAAAGCCGGCAAACCCGTGCTCGTGACCACGCCCAAAACGGAAGTGCGCGAACTCGCGCGCGCCCTTGACCCGCGCGGCCTCGCGATTTGGGTTGATGAAACACTCTCCGTCGCCGAGGCGGACGAACTCGCCTCCGCAATCAAATCCTTCAACAAATAAACAAATAATTCTAACACGCTTTCAAAATTGCATCTATGATCCACTTAAGAACTGATGTTGCGCGGACGGCAGATTTCGTAGGGCCTGACCTTGTGTCAGGCCGTGCATGCGTGGGAGGCCACACTGGTAATTCGCGGCCTGACACAAGGTCAGGCCCTACGCGCGTGTAGCGCAGTTATGAACGCAAGCTAGAATAAAATCTCATGAAAAACCGCATCCCATTATTATTTGCCGCGCTTTTGACACTGGCAATTTTGCCGTCCGCGCCACTGTGCGCCGCCGGGCCGGCCACTCCGAAAAAAGCAAAATGGAAAAGCCTTTTTGAAATAAAGCAGGAACCGCTCGCCAACAATGCCAGCAGCACCTGCCGGCGCCAGTTCGGCGCGGGCTTGTATGATGCCGCCGTGAACAAAACATTCGTCTGCTGGAGCGGTCCCGGCATGAGCGTCTGGATAAGCGACTACGACCACGGCGCCGGCAAATGGAGCGCGGGCCGGGAAGTCTGCCACCTCGAATACAAAACGCAATGGGCCTATCACGATTACCCTGTCATGCGCCTCGCGCCGGACGGGCGGCTCGTCATTTATCTCTGCGAGCACGGCAACAAACTTTTCCAAGTGAAAGCGCCCGCCGCCCATTCGCCGGACGGCGACTGGATAAAAACAACCGCAAGCGAGGACCACACGACTTACCCGATGCCGGTTGTCGCGGACGGCGTCATTTATGTTTTTTATTCAAAAAACGACGACCGCAACTGGCCGCACCGTTCCTACCGTTATATAAAATCCGCCGACAGCGGCGCGACGTGGTCGGCGCCGGCGACCGTCATTGACTCCGAAAAAAAGGAACCGATGAAATTCGACGAGGTTTATGGTTTTGGCGTTTGCCTCAATCCCGACGACGGGCGCGTCGGCATCACGTGGACGATGGCCGGCGGCAAGGCGCACAACGCCGCCTCGCGCGATTTGTATTTCGCGTTTTTCAACACCCGCACTGGCAGCATGGAAAACGCCGGCGGGCGCGACCTCGGCCCGTCCATTCTTTTCGATGAATTTCCCGCCTGTCTTGTTGTCAAAACACAAGGCGACCCCGACGCGGAAAACCGTGCGTTGCGTTACCCCATCGTGCGTCCGCAGCCTTCGTATATTGGAAAAACCGGCGCGCCTGTCGTCGCCTTCGGAACGTACAAGCCCGGAGCCGGCGACATGGTTTGTTTTATGCGCTGGGACGGCGCCGCATGGAAAGTGCAGTCAACGCTGGCCGGGGGAAGGAGTTTTTATGATCTCGAAAAAACCGGCGGAGCGGAATTTCGCATGCTTGTCCGCAAGGACGGCAAACAAATGCTGGTTCTGCGCAGCACCGACGCTGGCCGCACATGGAAGGAAAGCGCGTCGGAGCCGATAGCTTTCGCCGCCAAATTCAACCGCGTTCCCGAAATGCAATTTATAGAAGACGCCCGCCCGCCGGTCATCGGAATTATCGGCACCGCCTTCTCCGACAGGAAAAAACCGGGCGGTTATAATTACGATGGCATTTTTAACGTTCACGCAATAATGGAAAAATA
>JAISGL010000456.1 GCA_031263125.1 Opitutaceae bacterium
CCGGCCTATCCTGGGAGCGCGGGCATCTTTGCCCGCGATGCGTTTTCGAAATGCAATATGCGGGCGCACGGCGTTTCGCGGGCAGAGATGCCCGCGCTCCCAGGAACGGAATCCCAAGAACGCGCTTCCAGGAACGCGCTTCCAGGAACGGCATTCGCGTTGCCATCACTCAAACGTAGCGCAGGCTGCCAAGCCTGCTTTGCCTGTCGCACGCCGCCGGGAGAGGAGGGGGCGTTTCTTTTCGAACCGGGCGAGGCTTCGCCTCGTCAGCAGGCTTGGCAGCCTGCGCTACGTATGCGCTGCGTGACATCAGTTGCCAAAACCCCGGCGCTCGAAACGCCGTCCAGCTTATGGTTCCACGGACAAAACGTAGATCGCGCCCTTCATTGACCCGATGGCGAGAAAGCGATCATCCGGCGACCATGCGAGTTTTGTCGCCGCCGAAGGCATTTTCACGGTCGCCCGCAGGGGGCTGTTCCGGTCGAGGCTCCACAACATCACCGAGCCGTCCTCCGATGCCGACGCAAGCAGCCCGTGCCCCCCATGCTGAAACGCCAGCGCGCACACTTTTGCCGGATGCGGCAGCTGGTCAGGCTCGCGTCCCTCGGGGCCGGGGCCGCCGCAGTTCCACACGCACGCATCCTGCCCGCCGCCCGTTGCCAGCCACGTGCCCGCGCGGTCAAACGCCAGCGCGGTGACTTTGTTCTCGTAGCCGCTCATGTGCAATCCGAGGCCGGTTTCGGGAATCCACAAATGCACGCTCCGATCTTGATTGCCGGAGACAAGCCACCGGTTGTCGGGCGACCAGACGAGCGCGTGAATGCCGTTGTTATAGGGCAACTCCTTCCGGAGCGCAAAATCGTCGCCGCCCCAAAGGCGCACGCCGCCGAAATGCGCCGCCGCGAGCATCCCGCCCGCCGGCTCCCAGGCGATCACCTGCACCGTCCTCGGCGCGGCGGCGCACCGATGCCTCACCGCGGCATCCGCGCCCAAAAAAACAACCTCGCGTCCCGCCGCCGCCGCAAGCAACGCTGCGCCGCCGCTCATCGCGCCGCCGCCCGCCACATCGCCCGCCCCCGCCGGACGCCATGCGATGTGCTCCACCCATGCGCCGCCCAATTCCGCCGTCGCCGTATGCTGGCCCGAGCCGGCGTCCCAGAATTTCACTTTCCCATCCTGCCCGCCGCTCGCAAGCAAACGCGTGGAACCGGGCGCCCAGCCAATGCAATTCGCGCCATCGTCGTGCCCCGGAAGCTCGTGGAGCCGCGTTTCCGAATCCTTCACCCCATCCGTCACTGCCCGCGGACGAAAAATCGAAATCGCCCCGCCCGACGATGCCGCCGCCAGCAACGTCCCGTCCGGCGACCAAGCCAGATCGATCACATAATCATCCAAAAGCGACGCCCAATGTTTCGTGAGATTCATTTGAATGCGGAATGTGGATTGCGAAATGCAGAATGCAAGTTTGCGAGTGGTTTTGCATGCGAAATGTGAAGCAAGGAAATGTCCGCCGGAAGGTATCCGCCACCTGGGAAACGCCCGCCGCGCCTCACCGCGGTAGAGCAGGCGGGAGCGGCAGGAAGTGATACAACCTGCCGTTCCCGCCTACTCTACCTCACCTCACCGCAAAATTTTCGTGCTTCTATTTTTCCCCGCGCCCCTCCAACGTTTGCTCCTCCAACGTTTGCGGCTCGCATCCCGCACGCAAAACCGCACACAAAACCGCTCGCAAACTCGCAGACTCGCAGACCGTCATCCAAAATCCGCACTCCACACTCCGCATTCCACATTCCGCATCCCGCATTCACGCATTCCACGCATCCACGCATCCCGCATTCCCACAATGACCTTCAACAACCGCATCGCACTCGTCACCGGCGCAGGCCGTGGCATCGGCAAAGCCATCGCCGAAACCCTTTCCCAAAACGGCGTCACCGTCATCTGCGTGTCCAAATCCCCCGAAAGCTGCGGCTCCGTCGCCGCCGCCATCACCGCCGCCGGCGGCAAGGCCGAGGCCGTGCCCGTTGACGTCTCCGACGGCCCCGCCGTCGCCAAAGCCGCCGAGACCCTTTTGGCCAAACACGGCAAAATCGACATTTTGGTAAACAACGCCGGCATCACCAGGGACGGCCTCATCGCGCGCATGTCCGGGGACGATTGGAACGCCGTCATCCAGACCAACCTCACCAGCTGCTTCCACTGGTGCAAAGCCATCGGCTGGCCCATGTGCCGCGCCCGTTACGGACGCATCATCAACATCACCTCCGTCGTCGGCCTCGTGGGCAACGCCGGCCAGGCCAACTACGCCGCGGCCAAAGGCGGCATGATCGCCATGACCAAATCCCTCGCCCGCGAATTCGCCCGGCGCGGCGTCACCGTCAACGCCGTCGCCCCCGGCTTCATCAAGACCGACATGACCGCCGTCCTCAGCGAAGAAATCCGGAAAATCGCCGTCGCCCAAGTCCCCATGCAACGCATGGGCGAACCCGCCGACATCGCCAACATGACCGCCTACCTCGCCAGCGAAGAAGCCGGCTACATAACTGGACAAATTTTTACAGTTGACGGCGGCATGGCAATGTGACCCCTTACCCAACTTCAAGTTAATCCAACCATCACATGGCCGATCAAAAAACCATCGAACAACGCGTTAAGGAAATCATCGTTAACCAACTCAACGTTAATGAAGAGCAAATCACGCCGCAGGCATCCTTCCTGGATGACCTCGGTGCCGATTCCCTCGACACAGTCGAGCTAATCATGGCTTTCGAAGAAGAGTTCAAGGACGAGATCAAGGGCGAAATCCCCGAGTCCGATGCCGAAAAGCTCCAGACAGTCGGTCAAGTGATCGACTACATCAAGAGCAAGGCCGGCGCCGGAGCCTCTTAACCGAGCTGGCAACGAGACCTCACAACGCGTTTTGCCGAAGCTCCGGTGATTTCGGCAAAACTTTTTTTGTACCCGCATCTTTCCCGCGCCTTTCAGGTTTCCAGCCGGTTGATTTTCCCCCACGTTCGCCCGCGCACCAGAGACACCTCCCGCCATGCGAATAACCCTCGTCCATCCCGCCGGCTTCAACTTCGTGCCCGGCCAGCCCGACATCACCACGCTGGCCAACCGCATGGCCCCCATCGGCATCCTCTCCCTCGCCGCCTGGCTTGAAAAACACGGCCACACCGCCGCCATCCACGACTGCCTCGGCCCCCGCGCCCCCCGCACCCTCGCGGCCAATGCCGACGCCATCCTCGCCACCAAACCCGACCTCGTCGGCTTCTCCGCCACCACCGCCGGCTTCATGGACGCCGCCGACATCGCCGCCATCATCAAAGCCCGCCGCCCCGAAATCAAAATCGCCCTCGGCAACGTCCACGCCTCCGCCATTGGCCCCGGCCTCCTCAGCCATTTCCCCGAAATCGACTGCCTCTGCATCGGCGAAGGCGAGGGTCTCATGCTCGACCTCGCCGAAGGCCGCCCGCTCCGCGAAATCCCCAACCTCGCCTACCGCGACCCCGCCACCGGAGCCATTGTCTGCAACAACCGCCGCGCCCGCATCCAGGACCTGGATACGCTCCCCTTTCCCGCCTACGAAAAACTCGACGGCTTCCCCTCCGGCTACCACCTCCCCCTCTTCTCCTACATCAAACGCTGGGGCGCCACCATGATCACCTCGCGCGGCTGCCCCTACACCTGCTCCTTCTGCGACCGCACCGTCTTCGAGCGCCTCCACCGCTACAACTCCGCCGCCTACATCCACGAGCACATGCGGCGCCTCCGCGACCACTTCGGCGTCCACCACATCAACATCTACGACGACCTCTTCACCGCGCATAAAAAACGGGTTTACGAGCTTTGCGAATTGCTCATGAAAAAACCGCTCGGCGTCGGCTTCAACTGCGCCATCCGCACCGGCCACGACGACTTGGAAATGCTCAAACTCCTCAAACGCGCCGGCGCGCTCATGGTATCGCTCGGCGTGGAGTCCGCCGATCCCGGGATGATGCGCCGCCACAAAGCCGGAGTCACCCTCGACGCCGTGCGTGAAACCGTCGGACGCATCCACGCCGCCGGCCTCCGCGCCAAAGGTCTCTTCATCTTCGGCCTCCCCGGCGAGACGCCCGCCACCGTCCGCGCCACGAGTGATTTTATCCTCTCGCTCGACCTCGACGAAATGAACATGACCAAGTTCAGCCCCCTCTACGGCGCGCCCATCTGGGACGAATGCGCGAGCCAGCGCGAAGGCGCCTTCACCGAAGACTGGCGCCTGCTCAACTGCCTCAATTTCACCTTCATCCCCAAAGGCTTTTCCAGCCGCGAGGAAATGGACGCCCTCTACAACTGGCACATCCAGCGTTACTACAACAGCAAACCCTACCGCCGCCGCTTCGCGCGCCACCTCTGGCAGCACCGCTGGAGCCTCTGGCATCTCATCGCAAACCTCCCCCGCACCGTGCAAGCCGCGCGCTATTTCAAAGCCAGCCGCGCGAAACTCGACTC
>JAISGL010000041.1 GCA_031263125.1 Opitutaceae bacterium
GGGCCTGACCTTGTGTCAGGCCGCGAATTATCTATGTGCCACCCTTCGCGAGCACGGCCTGACACAAGGTCAGGCCCTACGAAAACAGCCGACCGCGTAACATCAGTTAAATCGATTTATGTCGATTTAAGTCGATTTATGCCGGCAGCGGCAGCGGCAGTGACAGCGGCGGTGGTACCAGCGCCGACACCAGCGCGCGACACCGCGCCGCCGCTGGAACAGCGAAAAAAAACCGCGCTTCAGATTGTCATCGCGTGATAACCGCCGTCGACGATGATTTCGGCGCCGGTGATGAACTTGCCGGCGTCGCTTGCCATGAGGAGCGTGGCGCCGATGAGTTCGCCGGCCTCGCCGAAACGTTTCATCGGGGTGTGGCCCATGATGGAGGCGATGCGGTCGGGCGTGAGGACTTTGCGGTTTTGCTCGGCGGGGAAAAAGCCGGGGACGAGGATGTTTACGCGGATGTTTTGCGGCGCCCATTCGCGGGCGAGGTTTTTGGAGAGGTTGTGCACCGCCGCCTTGGTCGCGGAGTAGGTGAAGACGCGCGAGAGCGGAATGACCGCGGACATGGAGCCGACGTTGATGATCGAGCCGCCCTGGCCGCGCTCGACGAGGTATTTGCCAAAAACCTGGCAGCCGAGGAAGACGCCTTTGAAGTTGGTGTTCACGATGCGGTCAAATTCCTCCCCAGGGATGTCGAGGTAGGGCGTGGCGGAATTCACGCCGGCGCCGTTGACGACGATGTCGACTTTGCCGGAGCGTTTGAGGACGGTGTCGAGGAGATTCTGGAGCGCCTGCCTGCTGCTGGCCTCGGCGGCGACGAAATAGCCTTTGCCTCCGGCAGCGGCGATTTTTTCGAGGCGGACGCGGGCTTTTTCCTCATTGCGCCCGACGAGGACGACTTCGGCCCCCGCGCCGGCGAGGCCTTCGGCCATCGCGCCGCAGAGTTCGCCGGTGCCGCCGATCACAACGGCCACTTTGCCGTCAAGATTGAAGAGAGAATCGAGATATTGGGATGAGGACATGTTGTTTTGCTGGTTGGATTTGGTGTGTGTTGGGAAGAAATAAAGGGGCGCAGGACAGCACGCGCCGGCGCATAATGCAAGAAGCAAGCTGCTCGTGTCCGAAATTACGCCCGGAATCGTGTCCGAAATTGTGTTGCACCGGTTTTCCCAGTCACCTTGGGTGTGCGGATTCCGTCATAGTTACTTTCCCGATTCCTTCCCGATTCCTTTCCGATTCTTTTCCCGATTCCTTTCCCGATCCGATTTTTTTAATCATGAACATGTCCCCGTGTCTCCGTCCCTTGCATGCCGTGGCGGTTGCCGTTTGCGCAACGCTTGGCGTGTCTTTCTCAAATGCCGCGCCCGATCTTTCGGGCGGGTCCGACGCCTCGATCAAGCAGGTGTTGCAGGTCGTCACGGCCCACCAGATGGGCGACGTGGCCGATGGCGATTACACGCCCGTTTCCTCGATGGAGGCGCTCGACGCGGCGCGCAAACCCGAGGGCATCCGCTGGGATTATCCGTGGGGCGTCACGCTTTACGGCGTGCTGCGCGCGGGCGATTTTCTCGACGACAACACGGCCAGCGAGTTCGTCTACAAACATAATCTCGCGGTCGGGCGCCACTACGTGTTTCTCGCGGCGGCGGGCAAAAAAATCGGCACGGACGGCGAGGCGTGGAAAATGTTTTTGCGGAATCGCAACCGCTCCGTGATCGGCGGCCTGCTGCGTCTCGGAAACCTCGACAACTGCGGCGCGATGGGCACGGAAATCCTTGAGGCGATCAACCGCTGGCCGGAGCGCACCAATGGCGATTTGCGCGCGGTGGCCGACCGCGTGGCCGACTGGATCATCAACAGGCAGGAGCGTCTGCCCGACGGCACGTTCTGGCGACCGGAGGCGACCGACGGCAGGCGCGAATGGCAGCCCGGCACGCTCTGGATCGACGACCTCTACATGGCGTGCCCCTTCCTCACGCGCTGGGCGCACTACACCGGCGACCACTCGCACATCGACGACGCGGCGCGCCAGATCATCAACATGGCCGCGCGCATGCAGGACACGGACGGCGTGTGGTTTCACGGATACAGCGAGCACGCGAAAAAACCGTCGCCGTTCAAATGGGGCCGCGCCAACGGCTGGGCGATGATCGCCGCCATCGAGGTGCTCTCCGTGATGCCCGACAATCATCCGCTGCGCGAAAAACTCCTCGATATTTTGCGCCGCCACATCGAGGGCATCAAACCGCTCCAGGCGGCATCGGGCATGTGGCGTCAGGTTTTGGACGAGAAAGACATTTGGGAGGAAACATCCTGCTCGGCGATGTTTGCCTACGGCATCGCGCGCGCCGTGAACCGCGGCTGGATTTCCCCGGACAACATGGCCGTTGCCCGCAAGGCGTTCGCCGGCGTATGCACGCACATCACGCCCGACGGCAAGGTCAACGGCACCTGCGTGGGCACCGGCATCAGCCTGACGCTCGACTTTTATGCGAAACGTCCGCGCCCCGACGACGAGATGCACGGGCGCGGCGCCGTGTTGCTCGCCGGCGCCGAAATCCTCGACGCACCGCGCGCCGCCGCCGCGCTCACCGCCGCCGCCGCGCGCGACATATCGGGCAAAACCGACGCGTCGGTCCGCGCCGTGCTCGAAGTTGTATCCAAACATCAAATACGCCCGCTGGCCGACGGCGACTTTGCGCCTGTCTCCACGCTCGCTGAACTCAAGGCCGCGCGCCTGCCCGACGGCGTGGCGTGGGACTACCCGTGGGGCGTCACGCTCTACGGCATGCTGCGCGCGAGCGACGTGACCGGCGACAAACCGGCCCGCGATTTTGTCATCAGGTACAATCAGGCGGTGGGGCGTTATTATGCGTTTCTCGCGGCGGCGCAGCCGAGGCTCGGCATGGCGGAGGACGCATGGCGCGACCACGTGAAGACAATCGAGCACGCGCGCATTTTCCGCCTCATGCTCCTTGGCAATCTCGACAACTGCGGCGCGATGGGCGCGGAGTTGCTCGAAGGCATGCTGCGTTATCCCGACACGGTCACGCCGGAGCAACGAATGGTCGCCGAACGCGTCGCCGGCTGGATCGTGAACAAACAGGAACGGCTCGACGACGGCACCTTCTGGAGGCCGGCGTCGACCGATACCACGCGCGAATGGCGTCCCGGCACGCTCTGGATCGACGACCTCTACATGAGCTGCCCGTTCCTCGTGCGCTGGGCGCAATACACGAACGAGCCGCGGCACATCGACGACGCGGCGCGGCAGGTCATCAACATGGCCGCGCGCATGCAGGACAAGGACGGCATCTGGTTTCACGCGTACAGCGAGCACGCGAAAAAAGCGTCGCCGTTCAAATGGGGCCGCGCCAACGGCTGGGCGATGGTCGCGGCGGTCGAAGTGCTTTCCGCGATGCCCGCCGGGCATCCGCTGCGCGGAAAACTCCTCGACATTTTGCGCCGCCACATCGACGGCATCAAACCGCACCAGGCGGCATCAGGCATGTGGCGGCAGGTTTTGGACGAGAAAGACATTTGGGAGGAGACGTCCTGCTCGGCGATGTTCGCCTACTGCATCGCGCGCGCGGTGAATCGCGGCTGGATATCCGCGGACAACATGGCGGTCGCGCGCAAGGCGTTTGCCGGCGTGTGCGCGCACATCACGCCCGACGGCAAAGTGAACGGCACCTGTCGCGGCACCGGCATCGGCCTGACGCTCGCCTTTTACGCGGGACGTCCGCGTCCCGACGACGACATGCACGGACGCGGCGTGGTGCTGCTGGCCGGCGCGGAGATCCTCGCGGGAAATCCGGCGCGGTGACGGGAGTGCAATGCAGACAGGCAAACGTGACGCAGGCACGTTTGCGCAAGGAGCAACGCTATCTCTGTGTCGCCAATTTGAATCGCAAAATGGCGGTCCCGCCGCCAATTCGGGACGCAAAATGGCGGTTCCGATGCCAATTTGAGCATCCGATGTTATCGGTATTTTTTATAAATATTGAGAGATGCCACCGTCCGCATAGCGCCGCATGGGGAATACGGAAAGCATCAGCGCCAATCCGATGACAACGGTGAAAACCAGCGCGAGCCAGTGCAGCGTGTGCCCGCCTTGCGCCATGTTGGCCCGGAAACCGATTGCGCCCAGAAGCCAGCCGGTCAGGGCGACGCCCGCCGCGCCGGCCAGTTTGGTTTTGATTATGTTCAGCGCAAAAATGGAGCCTTCGTCGCGTTCGCCGGTGACGCGCCGTCCGTAATCCACGCAGTCCACCAGACACGCCATGCGCGCAATGTTGCTGACGCCTTCCAGCAATCCGATGAACGCGGCGACCAGCATGACGGCGGTGGCATGGTCGCGCGCAAACCACAGCGCCGCGGTCAACGCGCCGGATGCAATTACCGGATGGCGCACCGCGTTTGCCTTGCCGAGTTTGCGGCACACGACGGGTGCCAGCACGCAGCCGGCGATCACCGGCGTGAAATAAGCGGCCATGTAAACCGGCACGAGGTCCTCCCGTCCGCAGTAATATTTGAAATAATAAACCGCCACCGCGGCGCGCACGGCCATGATTGTCTCCAGCAGAAAAAATGTGCCGAGCAGCTGCCGCAAGGGCGCGCATTTCACCAGCAGGCCGGCGACACGCGCCGGGGACTGGCGCCGGCGCCGCGGCTCGTTCACGCGTTCGCGCACGCCGAGAAACGTCACCCAAAAACCGATCATGCACAGCAGGCCCGCCGCCGCCCCGACGAGCAGCCATCCGGACACGCGCTGGCCGAACATCTCGCGCCCGTCGAGCCAGCGCACGAGCGGAAACGCGCCGACCAGGGCAATCCAGTAACCCGCCTGGGCGCACGTCCGCGACGCGGCGACCACGCGCGTGCGCGCCGCCGGATCGGACGTCATGACCGGCGTGAGCGACCAGTAGGGGATGTCGCACAGCGTGTAGGCGATGCTCCAAAACAGGCACGTGCAAAAGGCGAACACGAGTTTTCCGGTGCCGGAAAATGGCGGCGAAACAAAACACAGCGCGCACGCGGCAAACACAAGCGGGCCGCCGCGGAGCAGCCAGGGGCGGAATTTTCCGTATTTGCTTTTTGTGTTGTCCGCGGCGACGCCGACGACGGTGTCGGCAATCGCGTCCACTCCCCGGACGACGAGCAGCAGGGTGCCCGCCGTGGCCGCGGCCAGGCCGACGGTTTCGGTGTAGAACACGAACAAATACGAGGAAACCAGGGCAAAGCTGATGTTGGAACCGACGGCGCCGGCGCAGTAGCTGCACAATTCGCGAGAGCCAGGCTGCGCCCGCGCGGCTTTTGAGGTGGCGGCGGCTGCAATCGCCATGCGTGAATCCGGCCCGGGACCCTGGGACGGCTCAACCATCGTTTCGCGACTGCCGCCCGCGCCTGTCGCAGACGGATTTTCGTTCGATGATCGGCGTGTCGAGCAAGACCTCCGCCGGCGCGGCGGGACGTTTGTCGATGAGGGCGAGCAAATGGTCGACGCTCCGGCGGGCAAGCAATTCGAGCGGCGCGTCCACCGTCGTGAGCGGCGGCGTGAACAGCGACGACCAGCCTGAGTGCTCTCCGCATACCAGCGAGATGTCCTCCGGTATGCGCACCTTGAGGCTGCATTGCAAAATCTGCGCGACCTCGGGGCCGAGGCGTCCTTGCGCGGGCGCGTAAATCGCATCGGCGCCACTGGCCATGATGCGCGACAGGGCGAGCGCAAGCTGTCCGCGCGTCTCAAGCAATTCGATGCGGTTTGACTTCAGCGGATGCCGCGCGACGTCGCACGCGGCGCGATAACTTGCCAGCCGGTTTTGCGTGCTCTGCCAGTGCGCCGGCGGCTCGGCGACGAACGCCAGCCGCTTGTGTCCCAGCCCGAGCAAATATTCCGCCACCGTGCGCCCCTCGGCGGTGTGGTCCCAGCCGACAACATGAAAACGCGATGTCAGGCTGAAGCGGTTGAGCACGACGATGGGCGTCTCCTTGAGGGTCGAGAGCATCTCGATTGTGGGGTCATCCCAGGTGACGGCAAGGATGCCGTCGAAAAGCATCCGTTGCAGCGTCTCGCAATCATCCTCCGTGAACAGCGAGAGCGCCATCTGGCGCGCGGACACCTCGGCCAGAAGCTGGAACGCGAGCATGGCGGTGTAGCCGGCGGGGTCCGCCCGGTCCTTTTTCTGGATGACCAGCGCGAAGTGCTTGCGCTTCGCAACGGGCCGCGGGCGCATGTTGAGCTGGCGGCACAAATCGAGCACGCGCTCCCGTGTCTCGGGATTGACGCCGGGCACGTTGTTGAGCGTGCGGCTCACCGTGTAGATGGACACGCCGGCCTGCCGCGCGACGTCGTGGATGGTGACGCGCACCCGCGCCCTGGCTTTGGGTTTCGGAGGAGATTTTTTCATAAGGATGATTTGGACGGTTTGGACGGTTTGAATAATGGCCGGAGGCGGCGTGAACGTGAATGGTTGAAAACGGCGGGAGCCGGGAAGTCTGAAAACGCGCCGGGACGGGCATTGTGACAGGTCATTGTGGCAGGACAGGGACGCATGACAGGGACACATGAAAAAAATAGCAAGTTTTTTTGTTGACATGAAAAATTTGCAGCTAATTATGCCAAACTGGCAAAGTCGCAAAAACGACTCCAACAACATCATCAACCCATAATCCCGCAATTCCGAAACCTCGCCCGCGCGGCCAAATGGTCAAATGGCTCATCGCCCGCTCATCGTTCCCATGACAACAAACCTGCTTTTGAAACCTTTGAAACCCGCCCTCGCCGCCACCGCTGCCGCCGTGCTCCCGTTCGTCGCGGGCGTCGCCACCACTGCCGCTGCCACTGCCGCCGCCGTCGCCGCCGCCGTCGCCCGCCCGCCCAATATCGTCGTGCTCGTGGCCGACGACCTCGGCGTCATGGACCTCGGTTGTTATAATCCCGGCACATTTTATGAAACGCCGAATCTCGACCGCCTGGCCCGTCAGGGCATGCGCTTCACCAACGGCTACGCCGCCTGCCCCGTTTGCAGCCCGACGCGTTACAGCCTGATGACGGGCCGCCATCCGGTGCGCGCCGCCGCCACGGACTGGTTTGGCGCCGCGCGAAGCTCCACCTTTTTGCCCGCGGAAATGAACCACCACATGCCGCTGGAGGAAACCACGCTTGCCGACGGCCTGCGCGCGGCGGGCTACCAGACGTTTTTCGTTGGCAAGTGGCACCTCGGCGAAGAGGAGAAATACTGGCCCGAACACCGGGGCTTCGACACCAACATCGCCGGCTGGTCGATGGGGCGTCCGACAAGTTATTTTTCCCCGTATAAAAACCCCCGCCTCACCGACGGCCCCGACGGCGAATACATCACCGCGCGCCTCGCCGAGGAAAGTATAAAACAGTTGCGCGCCGCCGACAAATCCCGCCCCTTTTTATTATATCACAGCTTTTATCAAGTTCACACCCCCTTGCAGGCGCCGGCCGCGCTGGTGGAAAAATATAAACAAAAAGCCAGACGGCTGGGCATCGACGACGGCAAGGATTTCGGCCCGGAGGAGCAGGTCTGGCCCGGCAAAAAACCGCGCGAGACGCGCATCCGGCAGAGCCACCCCGTGTTCGCCGCCATGGTGGAGTGCATGGACACCGCCGCCGGACGCATCCTCGGCGAACTCGACGCGCTCGGCCTCGCGGAAAACACGCTGGTCATCTTCATATCCGACAACGGCGGCCTGAGCACGGCGGAAGGCTCGCCGACCTCGAACATGCCCTTTCGCGGCGGCAAAGGCTGGGTGTATGAAGGCGGCATCCGCGAGCCGTTTTTCGCGCGCTGGCCGGGCGTGGTTCCCGCCGGGACGACCAGTGACACGCCGGTGGTCAGCACCGACTTGCTGCCCACGGTTTTCGCGGCGGCCGGCGTGCCCCCGCCCGATGACCGCCCGATTGACGGCTGCAATCTCGTGCCGCTCCTGTCGCGCGGCGAGGCGCCCCGGCGCGACGCGCTGTTCTGGCATTATCCGCACTACAGCAACCAGGGCGGCTTCCCCGGCTCGGCGGTGCGCATGGGCGACTGGAAATTGATACAACGTCTGGAAACCGGCCGGCTGCATTTATACAATCTGCGCAACGACCCCGGCGAACGAACCGACCTCGCCGCCGCCGAGCCGGAACGCGCCGCGCAAATGAAAACCCGCCTGCACGCATGGTTCCGGGAGACGGGCGCGCGGTTCCTCCGGCAGAAACCCGGCGGACCGAAACCGTGGCATCCCGACGGCGACGCTCCCGTCGCCACGCCCGCGAAAACCCCGGCCCGGCAAATGGCGTATGGCATGGATTTCGAGCGACTCTGGTCGTGGGACACGCTGAAACCCGCCGAAAAAAAACGCCTCGCCGAAGCCGCCGTGCGCGAGCGCCGCGTGCAATAGGCGCGCGTGGCGGTGCGCGCCGCCGCGGAGCCGGAGAAAGGCGTGTTCCAGCCGGAGGCTTGCGACGAGATTCCGGACATGATGACCCACTTCAAGGCCGCCCGTCCGGTTTGATGAGGAGCAGGAGCGGCAGATTGAGGTTGAACCACCTCCTGCCGCTCCTGCCTGCCCTACCCCTGCCTCACCTGCCTCCCGGCATCATGCAATGGCTTGCATCCCCTGCCAAATTGCGCCGCAATACCGCATTGCACCGAAACATGAGCGACGCAAACGAGCCTATACGCATCCAAAAATACATCGCCGATGCCGGCGTGTGTTCGCGTCGCGCCGCCGAAACGCTCATCCGTGAAAGCGAGGTGTGGGTCAATGGCGCCTGCGCCACCATCGGCCAGCGCATCACGCCCGGCGTGGACAAGGTCACCGTCTCCGGCAAACCCGTGCGCGCCGCCGCCCCGCAACGCATCACGCTCGCCATGCACAAACCCCGCGGCCTCATCTGCTCCAACTTCGACCCGCACGACCCCGATACGATTTTCACCGTGCTCCCGCGCGAGTTCGCGAAACACCGCTTCTTCTGCGCGGGCCGGCTCGACAAGGACAGCGAGGGCCTCGTCATCCTCACCACCGACGGCGACCTCGCGCACCGGCTCATGCATCCGGGCAGCACCGTGGTGAAACGCTACCTCGTGTCGCTCAGGCAGCCTTTTCCCGCCGCGAAAAAAAATCTCCTCGTCAAGGGCATCGTCTACGAGGGCGAACGCCTCAAGGTCGAGCACGTCCGCCTCCTCGCGCCCAATGCCGACGGCGGCTCCGCGCAGCTCGACGTGCGGATGCACCACGGCAAAAAACGCGAAATCCGCCTCCTGTTTTCCACGCTCGGTTTCGACGTGAAACGGCTCAA
>JAISGL010000086.1 GCA_031263125.1 Opitutaceae bacterium
GATCTGCCTGATCCGTCCGATCTGGAAAACGCCGTTTCCGGCGGGGCTTTACTGCAACTTCAGCGGCAGGGACTGGACGCGGGTGGCGAGGGCGTTGATGATGCCGCCGATGCCCTGGCCAGCGGTGTCCTCAGACGCGGTGATCGTGCGCGTGGGGAGAAAATTGTTCACGACCGCGCAGTAGTCTTTGTTGACCATGATGCCAAGGAGTTCACCGGATTTGCTAATGACGATGTCGCCTCGTTTGCTCGAAAAAAAGCTCACGCGCATTTGCACGAAGGCCGGCTGCGTGGGGTCGAGCTTGAAGGGCGTTTCCTCATACTTCGTCCTGGTGGGGTCGCTGTTCGTGCTGATGAGGAGCGCGTCCGAAAATTTGAAGGGTTCCAGCGAGGTCATGTAGACTTTCACGTTGAGGCCGGCGACTTGCGCGGGGGTGAGGGGGACGACGAGGATGCGCGGGTCGGTGGAGAGGAAGTGGAGTTTTTCCACCGTGGCGCGGTAATCGCCACGGGCGAGCGTGACCGCGATGCGCGTGACGTCGGCGCCGGGAAAGGTGAGCGCGAACGGCGTGTCGTCGGCGTGGAAAACGGCGTAGGTGTCCTTGCCGTCGCTGACGAGGATGGTGCGGAGGTCGGTGGCGCGCGCCGCGGGGCCGAAGAGTCCGGGGCGCGTGGTCTCGAAGCGGACCTGGATGTTGTTCGCCATGTATTCGCTGAAAAGCGTGTTGGCGTTGATGGGGCGGTTCTCGCGGATTTCCTTCGTGAGGTCGTCCGATTTGACGGCGAGGGTGCCGACGCCTTGCGCGAGTTGCGTGGTGGCTTCCTGCACTTTGATGCGTTCCTGGCGCTCGGCCTCGACTTGCGTTTTGTAGGTCTCGGCGGTTTCGCGGAGCGTGGTTTTTTCCTGCTCGGCAACGGCGACGGCGATGTTGAGGGTTTCGATTTTCTGGCGCGCCTGGGCCTGTTCCGTCGCGAGTTTTTCGGTCTGGGCTTTTTCGCGGGCGAGTTCGGTTTCGCGGTGTTCGAGGTCGCGCTGGAGCGCGGCGATGCGTTCCTTGGAGATGCCGGCGTCGCGTTTGGCGGCGTCGACTTCCTGCGCGAGCATCGTGGCGTTGCGCCGGGTCTGGTCGAGGTTTTGCGAGAGCCGGGCGCGCTCGGTTTCGAGCCGGGTGCGTTCGGTTTCGAGTTGGGCGAGGTTTTGCTCGCGGGTCTGGAGGTTTTGCGCGGTTTCCTGAAGCTGGCGCGCGAGTTCGTCGCGGCGGGCCTGTTCGTCCTGCAACGAGAGTTGCATCAAATCAACAAGGTCCTGGTCCTTGGTCGCGGCGGGCGTGGTGTCGCGTTCGGTGTTGAGCGGCTGGTTTTGCGACGCGGGCGTGGTGACCGGCGAATCCCAGCGCGTGAGCGCGAGGAGATTGAGCAGGAGAAAATCGCAGATGATGAGGAGGAGGGTTTTGTTCATCGGAGATGAAGGAATTTTCGATTCTCGATTTTCGATTGCGCGCTACCGCGCGGTGCCGAATGCGAAAACGGAGCGGCAGCTCCCAATCGAAAATCGAGAATCGAAAATCGAAAATTCTAGAAATTGGTTGTGGCTGGTTTTGCGTCTGCGTCACCGACCGGCGGCTGGCTTTCGACCGGTGGCCGGCTTTCGACCGGCGGCTGGCCTCCACCGCCGCCCTGCGATTCGATGATGAGCTGGCGTTTGTAGTTGCGCACGTGGCGGATTTTCACGAGGGCCACGCAGAGGATGCCGAAGAGGTTTGAGGAATAGGCGGCGAGGAGGTTGGCATGGATGTAGCCGAGCACCTGGAGCACGAGCGCGGTGGCCGTGCCGGCGATGCCGACGTAGAGGCCGGCGTCGAAGAGGTTTTCCTCGTTTTCCATGAGGCGGAGCTTGAGCAGCGGCGGGAGCGGCTGGCGCGCGATTGAGCGGATTTTCAACAGGCAGATCACGTAGACTGCGATTTGCAGCAGGGCAAAGATGCCGATGGAGAGGATGGTGGCTTGGTCTAGCATGGCGGTGGTTACTGGTACTTGGACGATTGGTGAATCCGGCTGGTCAAAGGCCAGCACGGGCATGAAAAGTTTGAACTTAAATTCGGAGGGCGGCGGGCTTTTTATGAGGAACGGCTCGCTGGCAAAAACAAGGAAGAGCGCGATCATCGCCGCGAGCAATCCGCTGCGCAGGCGCGGCGGGGGCAGGCGCACGCGGGCGGTCGCGCCGCCGGCGGTGGTCACATAGGTGATGCCGGCGATGAAGAGTTCGAGCGCGTGGAAGAGGCAGAATGCGCCGGCGAAGAAGGCGGCGTATTTGGCGATGAGCGCGCCGCGGGGATTGAGGAGCGCGAACTCGGCGGCGGCGTTGAGGCTCGGCCCGGCGGCGTGGTTGACGGGGGCGCGGTTGCGGAGGAGGAGTTGCACGGCGCCCTGTCCGTCCGCGAGCGCGAGGCGGAGGTCGGCGAGTCCTTGTTTGCCGAATTCCATGAGGTAGTCGGCGACGTTGTCGGCGGAGCCGGAGAAGAGCGCGGCGGTGTAGATGAGCGGGAGGTTGTCGGAGGCGACGCGGGTGAGCTGCGCAAACTCGCCGATGGTGCGGGCGCCGCCGCTCACGCGCATGAGTTCGCAAAGTTGCATCCAGTTGAGGCGTTTGCCGAGGGAGAGGAGGTCCAGGCAAAAGGTTTCGAGCGCGCCCATCTGCCCGTCGGCGAAGGCGGTCTCGGCGAGCGCGCGGAGTTCGCGCTGGAGCGCGGGCGAGAGATTTTCGGACTGGTAGAGCAACGCGGTGAGGAGGATGACGGCGTCGAGTGCCTCGCCGCCGGCGCGGTTGGCGGGCACGAAGCGCGTGGTGCCCTGGATTTCGCGCGTCTGGAGGATCGTTTGCACGCCGATGCTGCGCGAGTTGGAGAGAAAATCGCGGAGCGAGCGGCGCGCTTTTTCCGTGATGAAAAAGGTGAGGACGGGCGTGCTTTCGGTGCGCGCGGCGTTGTCCTTGACGAGCGGGTCGAGAAACGGGTCCCAGCCGCCCCACGGCACCCATTCGGGGCGGCGCGCGGCGATGTTTTGGATGCCGCGTTCGAGGGCGGGCGCGCCGGGGTCGTCCACGAGGCGCGCGGCTTCGAGGATGAGGCTCGCGGCGCCGAGTTTTTCGGAATCGAGCCGCTGCTGTCCGAAGGCGGCGACGTGCGGCGTGTTTTCGCCGGCGGCGCCCAGGAGCGCGGGCGTGACCGACTTCAGGTTAACGGGCGCCATCCACGCGAGCACGATCAACACAAGACCTGCGACAAGCCAGGCGACGGCGACGGGCAGTGTGTTGTTTTTTTCGCGCTTTTGCATCATTCCTTGACCAATGGAAAATATTGATTGCGGGTCTGCAATCGCAAACCCACGGTGTGAACGTTCATCGACCCATGCTTCTTCCAATAGTTCATTATAATGATCCGATTCTCAGAAAAACGGGCGCCAAGGTTGACGTCTTCGACGCGGCTCTCCGCGCGCTCGCCCGCGACATGATCGAGACCATGCGCGCCGCGCCGGGCATCGGGCTGGCCGCGCAGCAGGTCGGGAAGGCGATGCAGTTGTGCGTCGTCGACGTGTCGCGTGCCGACGATGGTTTCGACTGGGAACTCGACGGCAACCACCCGCCGCTCGAATTGATCATGCCCATGGTGATCGTGAATCCGGAGGTCGTGGTGCATCCGGTCGAAAAAGAAACAATCGACGAAGGCTGCCTGTCGTTTCCGGGCATTCGCGGCGACGTGGCGCGGCGCGATGCGATCACCGCGAAATACAAGGACGCGGACGGCGTGCCCCACGAGCTTGTGTGCAACGGGATGTTTGCGCGCTGTGTGCAGCACGAGGTCGATCATCTCAACGGCGTGTTGTTCATCGACCGCATGTCGAAAAAAGCGCGTGCGCCCATCGAAAAGAAAATCAGGGAGCTGGCCGCCAGGACGGGCGGCGGGAAAGCGTGAAGGGCGTTGTGGGCGGGCGGGCGGCGCGGGCGGGTAGCGAGCGCGCGGGCAACGAGCAGGAAAAATCGGCCTGACAGGACTGCTCGGACTGCTCTGGCAGATCGGACTGCTCGGACAGATCCGACAGATCAGCCCGATGGCCCAGCGCCGGTGCCAGCGCCAGTGCCAGCGCCGGTGATTTTCCACTCACCACCCGCCACCCGCTACTCCGCGCCACCCGCTACTCCGCGCCACCCGCTACTCCGCGCCACCCGCCACTCCGCGCCACCCGCCACTCCGCGCCACGCGCCACTTCGTGCTTCCCCTTTTTGCGCATCCGCGTTCACTCCTCTGCCTTCACTCCTCATTTCATGGCCACAAAAACCAGCTCAAAAAAGACCACCACCACCACCTATTGCGCCGCCGTCGATCTCGGCGCCACAAGCGGACGCGTCATCGTCGGCGCCTGGAGCAACAACCGCCTCAAGCTCACCGTCGCCCACCGTTTCCCAAACACCTTCCGCACTCTCAACGGCAACGACTATTGGGAAATCGGCAACCTCTGGCACGAAGTCCAGGACGGCCTGAAAAAAGCCGCCGAATCCCTCCCGCGCGGCAAAAAACTCGCCTCCGTCGGCGTCGACACCTGGGGCGTCGACTACGTGCTCCTCAACGAAACCGGACGCCTCGTGTTCCCCGTGCACGCCTACCGCGACAACCGCACGCAGGATAGCCTCCGCCACCTCGGCAACACCCGCGCCGCCCTCGAACGCGTCTACGCCGCCACGGGCATCCCCAATGTTTTCTACAACACCTCGCTCCAACTCGCCGAAGCCATCAACGCCTGCCCCGCCCTCGCCGACATCGCCAGCCGCTGCCTCTTCCTGCCGGACTATTTCAATTACCTCCTCTGCGGCACGATGGCGAACGAACTCACCATCGCCAGCACCTCGCAACTGCTCGACGTGCACAGCGCCGAATGGTCGCGCCCCGCGCTCGACTACTTCCGCGTCCCGCCCACCTGGCTTGCCAAACCCGTGCTCGCCGGCACGCGCCTCGGCGCCGTGAAAAACATGCCCGCGCTCGCCGGCACAAAAGTCATCGCCGTCCCCGGCCACGACACCGCTTGCGCCTACGACGCCATGCCCGCGGCGCCCGACGGCGCAGACCTCTTCCTCAGCTCCGGCACCTGGTCGCTCGTCGGCTTTGAAAGCGACACCCCCGTCCTCGGCGCCGACGCCCTCAACGCCCGCGTCGCCAACGAACGCATCGGCGACGGCCGCTACCGCCCCCTCACCAACGTCATCGGCATGTGGCTCCTCGAACGCACCATGCTCGACCTCGGCCCCGGCGCCCGCCCGAAAACACCCGAAGCCTGGGACAAACTCATCGACGACGCCGCGCGCCTCCCCGCCTCGAAAGTCCTCATCGACGTGACCGACCCCGCCCTCGCCAACCCACCCTCGATGAAAGCCGTGATCGACGGACAACTCCGAAAGAAAAAAGCCGCGCCCCCGAAAAACGTGAAAGGCTACATGCGCCTCATCTGCGACTCCCTCGCGCGCGGCCACGCCGACGCGAAAGCCGCCTTCGAGCGCATGACGGGACGCGAGTTCAAGCGCATCCTCATCGTTGGCGGCGGCTCCCGCAGCCCGCTCCTCTGCCAGTCGACGGCGAACGCCGCCGGCGTGCCCGTCGTCTCCTTCAACATCGAAGGCACCGCCGTGGGCAACATCGCCACCCAGTTGATCGCGCTCAGGGCCGTCAAGGACAAGGCGACCTTCAGGAAACACCTGTCGGCGCACCTGGAGCAAAAAGTGTATCAGCCGGAGTGACGCGGCGCCAATGCAGCGCCAAACCAACATATTGATTGTCGAGGACGAGCCGGCCATTGCCGACACGCTCATCTACGCGTTGCGCACGGAAGGCTTCGAGCCGGTCTGGCGCGGCACGGGACGCGAGGCGCTCGATGAACTCGGCGAACGCCCGTTTGCCCTCGTGATCCTTGACGTCGGCCTGCCGGACGCCAACGGATTTGAACTTTGCAAAATCATCCGCCTGCGCTCGCCCAACGTGCCGGTGCTGTTTCTGACCGCGCGCAACGCCGAGGTGGACCGCATCGTCGGCCTCGAAATCGGCGGCGACGACTACGTGACAAAACCGTTCAGCCCGCGCGAGGTGAGCGCGCGCGTGAAGGCGATTTTGCGGCGCGCAACCGCGCACGCGCCCCCGCCGCCGTCCGCAAACCAGCATACCCCGCCGCCATTCGCCCCGAAGAAAAAGGAGAGCGGTTTTGTCCACGACGAGGAGCGCTGCGAAATCCGCCACAACGGCACGCGGCTCGACATGACGCGTTACGAATACCGCCTGCTCAAGGTGCTGCTCGCGCGCCCCGGCCGTGTTTTCTCGCGCGACGAACTCATGACCCAGGCGTGGGAGGACCCCGGCGCGAGTCTCGACCGCACGGTCGATGCGCACATCAAGACCCTGCGCGCCAAAATCCGCGCCGTCGCCCCGGACATCGACCCCATCCAGACACACCGTGGCCTGGGATATTCGCTGCGGCCCTTGGCCTGATGAATAATGAATAATGTACAATATATAACGGAAAATGTGCAATGAATAATGTATAGTGGGAAAGGTATAACTGATGTTACGCAGCCGAAGATATTCAAAAGGCGCAGGCGCGTTCCTCCGCCATCAAACAAACCCGAAATCGCGCCTGGGTGAGGACGACACGAGCGCCCTTCCCGCGGGCGCCTTTCCCGCGGGCGCCTTTTCTGGAATGCCGTTTCCTGGGAGCGCGGGCATCTCTGCCCGCGAAATGCCGTGCGCCCGCTTGGTGTATTTCGAAAACGCATCGCGGGCAAAGATGCCCGCGCCCCCAGGATAGTCCAGCTGCGAGCTGCGTAACATCAGATATATGGATAAAATATAAGAAGTTCCGAACGATTGCTGCACATGCCCAGCAACCGTTCGGAAGGATATGATTTTATTTTTCAAAATCAAT
>JAISGL010000105.1 GCA_031263125.1 Opitutaceae bacterium
CACCCTTCCCATCCCTTCCCCATCCCTCTTCGCTTCTCTCCTTTACCATCTCCTCTCCCCCCTCCAATCCCAATCGCGTGTTTCAGGATAAAGGTAGTTTCTCGGGTTTCCCGGGGCAATCACTCTCAATTACCCTCAAGAAATATCAAACAAGTTGTTGATATATAAAAGATTCCATATCTCTCATTTTTTTCAAAAATTTGAGTGTCAAGTCATTTAATCTTTCTTATCTTAAACCTGTCCCTGTTTATTTCCCTTGGAAAACAGACTTGGCAGTCTGCGCTGCAGGGTGGCTACCGTACTTCTGTTTTGTAAAATATTTTGCCGGTTTTATCGACGAAGCGCACTTCGATGACGTTACGTTTTACAATGAGGGCGCCGAAGCCGTGGGTGTCGCCTTGCATGAATTTTGCGAATTTATGCTTGCCGGCGGGGCGCGCCACGGAGCCGCCGCTGATTACAAAATAATGCACGCGTCCGCCGTCGTTCAGATGCTGAAAGTCGTGTTCGTGGCCGCTGAGCACGACTTGCACGCCGTACTTTTCAAGAAGCGGTTTGATGGTTTTGTGCAATTCAACGGTGTCGCCGTGCTTCGCGCCGCCGGAATAAACCGGATGATGCGCGACGACGATTTTCCATTTCGCTTTCGAAGCGGCGAGCTGGCGTTCGAACCAGGCGACTTGCGCGGCGGTGTCGGGACGCGCGCGTCCGGGGCGCGCGAATTTCGTATCGCCGGCGTATTCTTCGACGAAGGGCGAGGAGTCGAGGATGAAAAACTGCACGGTGGTGTCGGCATCGACGGCGTCGGTCCATGTGTAGTAGCGTTCGTGGAGGCGCCAGCGGAGGCTGCGTTTGGTGTAATCAATTTCCGCCTGCGGGTCGCCGTCGTAATCGTGGTTGCCGAGCGCGGGATACCACGGCGTCTGGAGCGAGGGCGCGGTGTAGACGTCTTCGAAAAGTGTTTTCCAGAGCGGGTCGTCGGGCGATTGCACGCCATCGGCGTGGAAATTATCGCCAAGCGTGATGACACAGTGGCTGCCGATTTCGGCGGCGGTGCGTCCCAGTTGCGCGGCGACTTCGCGCTGTCCGCTTTCCTTGGGCGGCGGCGTGCCCCAGTCGCTGATGACGACAAAGGGCAAATCGGCGCGGAGAGTGGCGGCGAGAAGAAGGGCGCTGAGGAGACGAACGACGTGGAGACGGACGAGTGTGGTGAGTTTGGATTTCATGATGTGGTGATTGTGAGTTGGAACTGCTTATGGGAAATAGTGATAGGAAATTATCTTTATTCTGAAACGAGCTATTGGGTTTTCAAAAAACGCGCCAGCACCTGGAAACGCGCCAGCGTCTGGGAGCGCGGGCATCTCTGCCCTGCCCTGCCCGCGCTGCGTTTTCGAGATATACCAAGCGGGCGCACGGAATTTCGCGGGCAAAGATGCCCGCGCTCCCAGGAAAGGGCTTCATGTAAAGTCAGTAAGAAAATCATATTATATTCAGGGACAGACACTCTTTTAGGGACAGATTTCTTATTACTTTCTCCTAGAGTTTGATTTTTACGCCGATGTTGGCGCTCCAGTCGTATTCCTCGAATTGGGCGAAGCGTTTCGGAGCGCCGTTGCCGAGGTGGACGCGGAAGGGTTCGTTCGTGATGTTCACAACTTCGAGGAAAATTTCGTGGCGTCTGGCGATGCGATAGCTGGTCGTGAAATCGAGTTGCGTGTGGTTGTCCACGTAACGGTCGGTCGCGGCGGTGTAGCCGAGCGTTTCGTCTTCGCGGAGGCGCGGGCTGCGGTGGTTGAGCGCGAGGCGGATGAAGAAGCCTTTTTTCTGGTAGGTGAGCGCGAGGTTTGCGTTGCGTTTGGATTGTCCGATGAAGGGGAGGTTTTCGCCGGGGCGCGTCGGATAGGTAGCGCTGCTGTCGAGGAGCGTGAGGTTGGCCATGAGGCCAAGGCCGTCGAGGGGCGCGGGGAGGAAGCGGAGTTGCTGCTGCCAGGCGAGTTCGAGTCCGTTGATCGCGCCGTCGGGGCCGTTGACGTAGGTGGTGAGGTCGTAGCCGGTGGCGGCGTCGATACCGTCGTCGATTTGATAGGTGAAATTGTGCAGTTCTTTTCTGAACAGGCTGGCGGAGAGGAGTCCGAGCGAGGGGAGGTAGTATTCGATGGAGGCGTCGTAGTTGCGTGAGGTCATGGGTTTGAGGGCGGGGTTGCCTTGCGAGACGGTTTGCCTGTCGTCGTTTTCGTTTCGGGCGAGCGCGGTTTGCGTGAAGTCGGGGCGCGAGAGGGTGTTGGTGTAGCTGGCGCGGAGGACAAGGTTTTTGGTAATGTCGTGGCGGAGGATAAGCGCGGGGAGCCAGTTGGTGTAGCTGGCGGAGGCGGAGGTGGGCGTGATCGCGTCGGTGGAGGCGTTCATGCGGTGGCCGTCCGTGTCGAATCGCGTGCGTTCCATGCGCGCGCCGGCGGTGAGGGCGAGGTTTTGAAGCGGGTTGAGTCCGCCCATGAGGTAGGCGGCGGTGACGTTTTCGTTGGAGGTGAAATTGTCGAGGCGGGTGGCGGTTTTTTCGGTGAGGGTGAACCTGGCGCGGTTGCCGAAGAAGAGCGAGCGGAGCGCGTTTTTGTTCATGCGCGGGCCGGAGAAATACGGGTAGTCGCTGGCGGAGGCGGGTTCGGAGAGTGCGGCGAAATTGTAATCGGCCGGGGAGTCGGTGATGTCGTGGGAATCTTTGTAGAGTTCCTTTTCCTTGGCGCGATGGGAGAGGCCGGTTTTCAGGTAGGCGGCGAGGGCGCGGGGGCCGAAATCGTAACGGGCGTTGGCGCGGGCGGAATATTCGGTTTCGGAGCCGTGGGCGTTTTTGAGGGTGCTTTTTTGGTTGGTGTAGATGGCGGGGTCGCTGGGGTCTTCGCCGGAGAGCCACGTGGCGCGGAGGTCGTAGGTGTTGGAAAAATCATAGCGCCAGGTGGATTTGCCTTTGGAATCGAAGCGGGCTTCGAGTTCGTTGTCCTTGGTTTCCTTGCCTTGGGAGGCGGCGATTTGGGCGTCGAGTTTGAGGGCGTCGAGCGTGGTTTTGAAGGCGAGGGTGCCGGCGGCGATTTTTTGTTGCTTGGTGCGGGTGCGGAGGCGTTTGGAGAGTTTGCTGATGTTTTCGATGGTGGCGCCGGTGTCGGTGAGTCCGGTGATGTCGCCTTCGTCGAAGGGGATGATGGTGACGTAGCGTTCTTCCTCGTCCTTGAAATCGGCGTAGGTGGCGCGGAGGGAAATGAGGGTGGTTTCGGTGGGTTTGTAGTCGGCGGCGAAGTTGGCGCTGGCGCGGGTGCGGTCGATGTCGTATTCGCGGAAGGCGGCTTGGTTGAAGAACCAGTGTTCGCGTCCGTCGGGCGAGTCGGTGGCCGTGATGTGCGTCCAGCCGTCGCCGTCCTCGTAGTTGTTGGAGCCGTAGGGACGGTCCTGATAGGAGGCGCCGAGGAGGAGGCCGAGTTTGCCGGCGGCGAGGATGGCGGAGGTTTCGACGTTGAATTTGTAGCCCCATTTTTCGCGGAGGTTGTTGTAGAGGGCGGTGGCGCCGAGGGAGAGGGTGCGGTTGGTGTTGTCAAAGGCGGAGCTGTTGCGGAGGTTGGCGGAGCCGCCAAGGCCTTCGGCGTCGATGTCGGGCGTGTTGACTTTGATGACTTCGATGGAGCTGAGGGAATCCGAGCCGATGACGTCGAGCGGGGCGTTGCGCGAGCCGTTTTCGGGCGAGGCGAGGGTGGCGCCGTTGAGGGTGACGCGGTTGTATTGCGAGTTGATGCCGCGGATGATGACGAAGCGGCCTTCGCCTTGGTCGCGGTAAAGCGAGACGCCGGGGATGCGTTGGAGGGATTCGGCGGCGTTTTGGTCGGGGAATTGTCCGATGGCGTCGGCGGCGACGAAGTTGGCGAGTGTTTCCGAGGCGCGCTGGCGGTTGATTGCGCGGGCGGTGCCGACGAGCGCGCCCGTGATGGTGTATTTTTCCATCGCGATGGTGGCTTGCGGTTCGTAGGCGGCATCGAGCTGGGTGAGTTGCGCGGCGCCGACGCCGACTTCGCGAATGATGTCGGTGTAACCGACGTAGCTGATGACGACGGTGTGGCGTCCGGCGGGGATCATGCCGAGCGCGTAATCGCCGTCGGAGTCGGTGTAAGTTTGCTGTCCGGTGGCGGGGATCGAGATGCGCGCGCCGGCGAGCGAGTAGAAGGTGGCGCCGTCGATGACACGTCCGGCGATGGTGCCGGTGGCCGCGGCGGCGTGTGCGATTTCGGTCAGGGCAAAGCTCGCGATGAGGATCGCAATGCTGCATGCGATGGCGGTGCGAACGGTGCGAAAACGCGGGCGTGCGGGCGCGGGCAGAATAAGCGTGAGTGTGTCGAGTTGAGTGAACGGTTTCATGTGATGTGATATGCTTGGCGTAGTGTGCTTGGCGTGGTGTGGCGTGATGTGGTGTACCATGTGGCAAACAACACGGCGAGCGCATCGATAAATCCGGCTTGTATTATATCATGTCAAACTGCAATGAGTTGCGTAACGTAATATTAACACGATCGACACAGGTTTGTCACAAACACGGAGTGGAGCAGGGGCGTGGGGCGTGATTGATAAGTGATGTTACGCGGCCGACAGGATTTTGTAGGACCTGACCTTGTGTCAGGCCGCGAACGCGTGGGAGGTCACACTGGTAATTCACGGCCTGACACAAGATCAGGCCCTACAAAATCAGCCAGCTGCGTAACATCAATTATATTCCTGGCCTTTAATATATCAAAAGGATGGTATTAATTGATAAATGGCATTCTCCCGTGTTTTGGGATGCTCATATTTTGGGATGCGGCTTGATATCATTCGACATGAATCACAATCGTGGCCGGCTTTAGCCAGGGCGCGGTGAACCGGACTTCCACATCGCCCTGTTCACCACGCGCCTGCACATAAGCAAGGATGCGCCCGTGATGGAGGCGGTGTTTATTGTCGGTGTAATCGGTCATGTCCTCATTGTTGCCGGACTCAAGCCCCAGCAACCTGGCGGAGCCTGTGATATGGCAGGTCACTTCGTCGTCGGCCAGCAACACGGGCACGCCCTCATCGTCCACGGCCTGCACGACAATCTGCGCCAGCCCGCCCTCGGCGGCGATTGATTTTTCGGTGCTCTGAATCGTGAGCGCGCGCGGCCTGCCGGAAGTCCTGATGGCGTGGCGCGCGATTTCATTATTATCACGATCCAAGGCGACGGCCTCCAACTTTCCAGGCTGGAAAGGGATGTCCCAATATATAATGCCGGTCTTGTCATCATAATCCTTGGGAGCGCCCGCGGGCTGTCCGTTGAGTTCCAGACGCACCCGCGCCGCGTTTGTATAGCATACGACACGGACCGGACGCCCTTCGTCGTAATTCCATGCGGGCCAGGCGTTCATCGACGGCTGCGTTTCCTCCTTCGGTGGGACCGGATACGTCCCGATATAAACCATGGGGCGTTCCGTCCATAGGGATTGCCGGAAATAACCGATCGGTTTTATAAACCCGGCAAAATCCAGCAGGCCGGAATTAAATCCGCGGGAAGGCCATTTGCGGGATTCGCCCAGATAATCAATACCCGCCCAAAGGAACTGTCCAAAAATATGTTTGTTTTCCGTCACTGCCAGCCACGCGCTGCGCTGATGACCATTCTCGCTGCCAAAAATCACCCGGCCGGGATGGGCCTTGTGGTCTGATATATAACGGCTTTCCGTATAATTATAGCCGGTGATATCCAGCGCGCCGGGATACTCCGTTTCATTTGACATCGCGACGCCCGCCAGACCGGCCGTCACCGGTCGCGATGTGTCATGTTTTTTCACAACCGCGACAAGCCGCTTCGCGATTTCCCCGAGCCGTCCCGCATCGGGGGCGTCTTTTTTATATCCGCCAAAAATCGGCTGTACAAATCCGCCCGCGTCCCGGCCTCCCAGCACAGGATGTGAATAGGGATCGTTCGGGTAATCGACCTCGTTGCCGATGCTCCACGCGAATATCGATGGATGATTGCGGTCGCGACGGACCATGTCGGCCAGATCCCGTTCCGCCCATTCGTCAAAGAAATCAGAAGAGCCCTGATATCCGGGCTGGCCGACATTCCACCCTTGCAGCCATTTTCGTTTTGGAAATTCCCACTCGTCAAAGGCCTCGTTCAGCACCAGCAAACCCAGTTCATCGCACAATTCATATAAATCCGGCGCTTGCGGATTATGACTGGTGCGAATGGCGTTGCATCCGAGGTTCTTTAGCGTGACCAGACGCCGTTTCCAGACATCGCGGGGAACCGCCGCGCCGAGCACCCCCGCATCGTGATGCAGACAGACGCCCTTTATCTTTATCCATTCTCCATTCAAGGCCATGCCTTTGCCGGGATCGAAGGACAGGCTGCGAAATCCCGTCGTTGTCATTGCAGAATCAAGCACCTCGGCGCCGCGGGAAACGATGGTTCTTAATTTATACAAAACGGGGTTCCCCAGGTTCCAGAGCTGCGGGCGTTCTACCCTCAGCGTGCAAATTGATATTCCATTTTTCCCGGACTCGACGGACAGGGGCAGGGGCTGCGAGCTTGCGGCGGCAACCTTTCCGTCCGGGGCGAGCAGTTCATGCGTGATGCTCAGGCCGGTGTTTTCCCGCGTCTCATTTGTCACTTCGACTTCGATATTCAGCAAGCCGGTGTCGCCATCCATCTCGGGATGCGCATAAACACCCCACTGCGCGATATGCACGGGACTGGAATGCACCAGCCACACATTGCGATAGATTCCCGAGCCGGTGTACCAACGCGAATCCGCCGAAAGGCCATGATCGACTTTCACGGTTATCACATTCTCCTCTCCGAATCTGGCATGCGGCGTGGCATCATACATGAATGATATATATCCGTTGGGACGCCGGCCCAGTGAATGACCGTTCAAAAACACGTCGCTCCGATTATAAACACCCTCGAAATACAAATATATTTTCCGGCCACGCAAAGCCTCCGGAAGGGTGATTGTTTTCCCATACCAGCCAATGCCGCCGGGGAGATAGCCGGTGCAACTGGCCAGTGACGGACTCAAATGGGCCTCGACACTCCAGTCATGCGGCAGATCGACACGACGCCAGCCGCTATCGTCCAGCGGGAGCGTTTGGGCGTCCTGCGCGTCACCCAGAATGAAGCGCCAGCCTTCGTTGATTTTCTCTGCCTGACCAAAGGAAACTTGCGCGAATGCCAGCGTGCAGGGCAGGCACAAAACCATGAGCAATGCTGCCAGCGCCATAATTATGGAAGGCAATCTCGATGGCAGGCAGCCGCGTTGTCCGGTGTATTCGGTCTGAAATTCGGTTTTCATATAAAAGTGATGGAGTGATGGGGCGCCTGCATGGGAATCTTATCAAGATTTAAATTGTTTCCGTTGCCAGCGCAGTGTTGCGTTTACAGTAAAGCGGATGAAACAGCTGTTGCGCAGCCGGCGGATTTTGCAGGGCAATATCATGCCGTCATTGTCGTCATGGTAGGGAATGGACAGGCGCGTCATGCTTTTGCCATGCTGACGGCGGGCTGTCCGCGGCAAGCGCGTTTGCCCGCAGCTTTTTATTGTTCGAAATCATATAAATTAAGTCCGATTTCCTCGTTTTTCGCTTTGATGACTTTGGAATCCATCGGATAAACGAAGCATTCACCGGCCCCGCGGATTCTGGCATCCAGCAAGTGCCCGGCCAGGGCGGTGTAGTCTTTTCTCCCAAGCGTAATATGCAAATGCAGCACGGGCTTGCCCTCCACCTCGGAAATATTCCCGGACAGATTGGATATCTCCATCTGTTCATTAAAAATCCTGTCGGTATATTTTTTGGTTGAGGGATCAAAAAAACGCAGGGTTGCCTCGTTGGTGGCGCCAATGCCGGTGATTTGTCCGGCTTGGATTTTCCGTGAGGTGACGAAATCGGTCAATGCCTCCAGGATGCTTGCTTTGTCCTGTATGCTGACGATGTAGGCGTCGCCGGTTTTTCTGGCGGTCCAGTGGCTGCCCTTGAAGGTTTGCGCATTTGCAATGCACAAAGTGAGACCGGATATGGCGATCAATATGATCAGCTTTTTTATATTTGTCTGGTTCATGATGCTTGTTTCGTAATATTTTATAATGAATTGTTATTTGATGGTCCTTATATCAATGAAGCTCCCCATGCGCCGGGCGTGAGGCATTTGAAATGGTGGGGGAGATGCTTCGTTGAGGCAATCCTCAGTGTTGTCCCAGTATTGTTTCGCCTCCATGAAATGACAGGCATCGGCCTGCCACCGGCGGTCTTGCCAAAATTACAGGGCGAGCCACATTCGCGATCCCTTATGAGTACCAACACCAACGCCAACGCCACTGCCACCGCTCCCCAAAACACGCCCTCCTCGCGTCTCATCTACGGCTGCATGCGCCTCGGCGCCCTGTGGGATTCCTCGCCGCTGACCGATGGGCAACGCCGCGCCGCCTTTGCCGCCATCGACGCGGCGCTTGCCGCTGGCATGACTTTTTTCGACCACGCCGACATCTACTGCCACGGCAAGTCCGAACTCGTCTTTGGCGAATACCTACGCGCCCACCCCGGACTCCGCCAGCGCCTCACCCTCCAGTCCAAATGCGGCATCCGTTTCGCGGACGGGTCCGGCGTCGGCGCCCCTCACCGCTTTGATTTCAGCCGCGAGCACATCCTCCGTTCCGTGGACGGCATCCTCGAACGCCTCGGCATCGGGCAACTCGACATCCTCCTGCTCCACCGCCCCGATTGTCTCGTCGAGCCGGAAGAGGTCGCCAGCGCCTTCGACACCCTGCACGCCTCCGGCAAAGTCCGCGCCTTTGGTGTCAGCAACCACACCGGACTCCAGATCGACCTCCTCCGCCGTTGTGTCCGCCAGCCCATCGTCGCCAACCAACTGGAGTTGAATCTCGCCCATCATTCCCTGATTTCCGAGGGCATTCTGGCCAACCAACGCGACGTGCCTTCGCAACTCGCCACGGGGATGCTCGACTACTGCCGTCTGCACGACATCACCATCCAGGCGTGGAGTCCCGTGGGCGGAGGGCGCCTGCACCAGCCCGACCTGCCCGCGGACGACCTGCGCCGCCGCCTCGTCGATTTCTTAAAAAACATGGCGTCCGAAAAAAACACCAACACGGACGCACTCCTTCTGGCGTGGCTCCTGAGGCATCCCGCCGGCATCCGCCCTGTCCTTGGCACGGTCAAGCCAGAGCGCATCGCCGCCGCCGCCGAGTCGGAGCGCCTCACGCTGACCCGTGGCGAATGGTATGCCATGCTCGAAGCCGCCCGTGGCGAAGTGCCGTGAGGCCGGCCATTCAACTCGCCGGGACCGCCCTGCCAAAAACTCTCTTTGCGTAGGGCCAGACCTTGTGTCAGACCGCGAAATGTTTCAGCCTTTGTCGTGAGTAGTTTTATATTTTGTTATATTTCGTTGATTTATATCAAGTTACGTCGACATAAATCGATTCAGACACGCCGAATCTTTCCACCCACTCCGCCCGCCTACCCCACCCTACCCCGCCCTGTCAGACTCAATTAAAATCATCAAAATACTAATATCCGCCGGCGTAATGCCGCTGATGCGACTCGCTTGTCCAAGTGTATAAGGCTTAAACTGTTGCAGCTTTTGTGCGCATTCTTTTCGCAGGCCGCGCACCTTAAGGAAATCCATTTCAGACGGGATTTTGATTTTCTCGATATGCGCGTATTTCTCGATCTGGCGGCGTTCACGCGCGAGGTAGCCTTGGTAGCTGATGCGGTAAAGCACCTCCTCGCGGACAGGTTGCGGTTGCGCAAGAAATTCCGCGGGCAAAGACAGGGCGAAGCCTTCGGCTGGACCGCTGACCGAGCTGTCTTGGGAGTTCCCGCTGCTTTGGGCGTTCCCGTCACTCTTGGAATTTTCGGACATCGGCTCAACCAGAGGCAGAGGTTTCGCTCTGCGCGTGCCCGTGACACCGCGCCGGATAACATCACCCCAAGTCCCCTGCCCTGCCCCGGTGTCGGCGGGCGCGCGGTTTTTTTCGAAATGCGTAATCCAATATTCGATTTGATGCCGCTTTTGTTCGATCCGCTCCAGACGGCTTGCGTCGAGCAGGCCGTGTTCGCGGGCGTGATGCGCGAGGCGAAGCTCGGCGCTGGCGTGATTGAAGAGCAACCGATGCTCGGCGCGACTCGTGAACATGCGATAAGGCTCGTTTGTGCCCTTTGTGACGAGATCGTCGATAAGCACGCCGATATAAGCCTCGTGGCGGCTGATTACGAGCGGAGTTTGCCGGCGCAGCTTGCGAACGGCATTGACGCCGGCGACAAGCCCCTGCCCCGCGGCTTCCTCATAGCCGGAAGTGCCGTTGATTTGTCCGGCAAAGAAAAGGTTTTCGACCTTTTTGGATTCGAGCGACGGATAAAGCTGCACCGGCGGCGCATAGTCGTATTCGACGGCATAGGCCGGACGAAGAATCACGGCGCTTTCCAATCCGGGTACGCTGTGTACCATTTCAAGCTGCACATCAAACGGCAACGAAGTGGAAAGCCCATTGATATAATATTCGTCCGTCGCACGGCCTTCGGGTTCGAGAAAAAGCAAGTGGCGCGGTTTTTCGGCGAATTTGACGATCTTGTCCTCAAAACTCGGGCAATAACGCGGCCCGATGCCCTCAATCTGGCCGGAATACATGGCCGAGCGGTGCAAATTGGCGCGAACGACCGAGGCGGTTCTGTCGTTGGTGTAAGTCATCCAGCACGCGAGCTGCTCGCTGCCAGGCTTCCAGCCAAGCCGTGCCGAGGGTCGGGATTTTTGATGTTCCACGTGGAACGTATCCGCAGGGGCGCCGCTTGCGGCATCCGAATCCGCGCAATTTGAAATAGGCGTCGCTTGCGACGTTCCTGCGTGTTCCACGTGGAACAGGTCTTGCGGGTTGCGGGTGTCGTGAAAAGCAAAGAGGGTGGGGGAGGCATCGCCGTATTGCGGCTGCATTTTCGAAAAATCCAAACTGCGGCCAAGCACGCGGCATGGCGTGCCGGTCTTGAAGCGTTGGAGTTCGATGCCGGCTTCAAGAAGGCTTGCCGAGAGCGTGCGCGCGCTGAAATCGCCGAGTCGGCCTCCTTCGTTCTTGTTTGAGCCGATGTGCATCAATCCGCGCAAAAACGTGCCGGTCGTTACGACGACCGTGTAGCCGAGGAAGTCGATATCGAGATTGGTTTGAATGCCGGTGACGCGGTCGCGTCCGGGCTGGGCATAGGTGAGGGCGGTGACGATGGCTTGGAAAACTTGCAGATTGGGCTGCAATTCCAGCGTTTGTTTCATGCGGAACTGGTAGGCTTTCTTGTCACACTGGGCGCGGGGAGACTGGACGGCGGGGCCTTTGGATTCGTTGAGCAGGCGGAATTGGATGCCGGTAACGTCGGTGTTAATCGCCATTTCGCCGCCGAGGGCATCGATTTCGCGGACGATTTGTCCCTTGGCTTGTCCGCCGATGGCGGGATTGCACGACATTTGGGCGATGGTATCGAGGTTGCCGGTGACGAGCAACGTGCGTGCGCCCATGCGGGCGGCGGCAAGCGCAGCCTCGCAACCGGCGTGTCCGGCCCCACAAACAATGACATCGAAAGGATTGGTTGGATTATAAATCACGGAAGAAGAAAAGGACTGGAAAAAGGATTGAAGGGCCGGGAGAAGAAAAGGGCTGAAAGACTGAAAAGCTGAAGGGCTGAAAGATTGAAAGGCTGGCAGGGTGGGATACTGTGGTTTTTCAGCCCTTTAGCCCTTCAGTCTTTCAGCCTTTTTCTTTTGGCCTTTTATTTCATTTCCCAATGCAGAAGGTTGCGAAGAGGTGGTCGAGCATACGTTCGTTGTCGATGCGTCCGCCGATTTCGCCATAGGCGTCGAGCGCGGCGCGGAGGTCGGCGGCGAGGAGTTCGACGGGGCCGTTTGTATCGAGGTGGGCCAAGGCGGAGGCGAGGCTGGCTTGGGCGCGTGAAAGGGCGTCGGCGTGGCGGGCATTGATGGCGATGATTTCGTCCCCTTGGTCGCGGCGAAAGACTTCGGCGCGGGCGATGATTGTTTTTTTGAGTAAATCCCGACCTTCGCCTGTAACACAACTTGTTTTTATAAAATTAGTTGCATGTTTATCATCCTCGGAGTTTGAAATTTGAGATTTGTTTGGAATTTGAAATTTGAAATTTGGAGTTTGGGATTTGGAGTTTGAAATTTGGAGTTTGATATCTGGAATTTGAAATTTTTCCCCATCAATCAGATCCGTTTTATTCAAGACAACCAAGGCATTGTCCTGCGTCAATCGCTCCAGAATCTCTTGCGGCAGAGCGGGATGCGGTTTTGTGGCATCGAGGACGAGGAGGAACAAGTCGGCTTCGGCGGCGCGTTCGAGCGTTTTTTGCATGCCAAGTTTTTCCAGTGGGGTGGGGGAGGGGTTCAGGCCGGCGGTGTCGGTGAGGCGCAGGCAGTGCGGGCCGATGTGAAGGCGTTCTTCGATAAAGTCGCGAGTTGTTCCCGGTTCGGGACTTACGAGAGCGCGTTCATATCCGACGAGGCGGTTTAGGAGTGAGCTTTTGCCGGCGTTGGGTTCGCCGATGATGACGGTGCGGATGCCCTCGCGCAGGAGTTCCCCATAGTGTTGCGTGGCAAGGAGTCGGGCGGTGCCGCGCGCGAGCGAGTCGATGGCGCTGCGGACGATGGCGCGGTCCTCAGCGGGGAGGTCTTCGTCGGGAAAATCGATGTAGGCTTCAACGCGGGCGAGGGCGGAGAGGAGTTCTTCGGTGAGCGAGGCGAGATGGCGTCCGAGCGAGCCGCGAAGTTGTTGATTGGCAGCGGCCAAGGCGCGTTCGCTGCGGGCGTGGATAATGTCCATGACGGCTTCGGCCTGGCTGAGGTCGATGCGTCCGTTGATGAAGGCGCGGCGGGTGAACTCGCCGGCTTCGGCGGGGCGGCAACCGCGCACGAGGAGGTCTTCGAGGATTTTTTGCGCGATAAAGGGGTTTCCGTGGCAGGCGATTTCGAGGATGTCGTCACCCGTGTAGGAGTTGGGCGCGGCGTAGTAGGTGGTGACGACATCGTCGAGGAGCGCACCGGAGCGATCATGGTAATCGGCGTGTGTGGCGACGCGCGGTTGGGGAGGGTGGGGGAGGGGAGATTTTGGATTTTGGATTCTGGATTTTGGATTGCCGGCGGATGGATTGCGGGCAGAGCCGACGGGTCGGAGCGCGTCGCGTGCGATCGCGGCACAGTCGGGTCCGCTCGCGCGCACGATGGCAATGGCCGATGTGCCGGACGGCGTGGCGAGCGCAGCGATGGTGTCGCGGTTGGAAATCATAACTCCGCACCATGAACGCATTGCGGCAAAGAGTGAAATCCGAAATGAAATCAGCCCAGAAATGAAATCAACCGCGAAGGATGTGAAGAACGGAAAAAGTGAAATTGAAAACACTCAAATCCATCTTCGCACCTTTCGCATCCTTCGCGGTTAAAAAAACCAGCCGTTATTTTGCACAGAAGGGAACGAATGGATAATCTCACCGTTTTCCTCGCCACCCTCAAATTGCATAATATAAATTGTTGATATATAAAATATTACAAACACATTCTCTTTTTTACCCAATTCAGGCGTCAAGTTATTAGTTTTTTGTACATAATCTGTCCCTGTTTTCTTTTTTTATTTATTTGCCTTCAATTTCAGATGGCAAAGTCATCACGCGATAGTCCGCCAAATCACCCCTCCCCGCCCGCCCGCGTTCCTCCCTGGCGCACCCCTCCCCGTCTTCCCCATCGCACGCGTTCGCTCCCAATCTCACCCCGCCAGCATCTTCACAAACTCCGCCTCGTCGATCACGGGCACTCCCAGCGCCCCGGCCTTCGCGAGCTTCGAACCCGCCTCCGCGCCTGCGAGCACGTAACTGGTTTTTTTGCTCACGCTGTTGCTCACCTTGCCTCCGGCGGCCTCGATTTTTTCCGTAGCCGCCTCGCGCGTCATTGACGGCAGCGTGCCGGTGAGCACAAACGTCTTTCCGGCAAACAACGCGCTCGTCGCCGCGGCGCGTTCCGGCGGAGGCGCCGGCCTCACGCCCAGCGATTGCAACTCGCCCACGAGCGCGCGATTTCGCGGATCATTGAAATGTTCGATGATCGCCAGCGCCATCGTTTCTCCGATGCCCTCGATGACTGTTTTTTTGTCCACAATGTAATCCTCGAATTTCGATTCGGCGAGCGCATCGAGGCTTCTGAATTTTTGCGCGAGGTCCTTCGATGCCGACGCGCCCGCGTGCGTGATGCCCAGCCCGTGAATGAACCGCCAAAGCTCGGCCGTCTTGCTCTTCTCAATCGCCGCGAGCAGATTGTCCGTCGATTTTTCCACGCTCTTGCCGAGCGTCATCAAATCGTCCTTTCGCAGCCGGTAAACATCCGCGACACTGCGCACCCAGCCCTTCCCGACAACGGCGTCCACCATCGCCTCGCCAAGCCCGTCGATATCGACGCACGCCTTCGACGCGAAATGCCGCACGCGACGCCGCACCTGCACCGGACACTCGTAATTCGGGCAGCGCAACGCCACCTCGCCCTCCGCCTGCACGACGCCCGTGCCGCACACCGGGCATTTTTCCGGGAACACATACGGCACGCACTCAGGCGCGCGCCTCGCGGTGTTCACCGCGACGACCGCCGGGATGATTTCCCCGGCCTTTTCAACATAAACAAAATCGCCCGTGCGGATGTCCTTGCGCGCAATCTCGTCGCGATTGTGCAACGTCGCCCGCGACACCGTTGACCCCGCCAGGTGCACCGGCTCCAACTCCGCCACCGGCGTGAGCACGCCCGTGCGCCCGACTTGGATCGTGATCGCGTTGAGGCGCGTCTCGGCGCGCTCCGGCGCAAATTTATACGACATCGCCCAGCGCGGCGCCTTCGACGTCGCGCCCGCCTCGCGTTGAAGCGGAATCGAGTCGAGTTTCACCACCGCGCCATCGGTCGCATAGGCGAATTGTGCGCGCGTCCTGTCCAGCTCCCGCACGGCGGCCCAAATCTCGTCGGCGCTTTTTGCCCCCCAATATTTTTCCACCGTCGGCAACCCCCACGCGCGCACCTGCTCATGCCAGCCCCGCTGGGTCGCGGGCAACGCAGCCGGCGGCTCGCACGCGCCCAGCCCGTAGAGCACGATTTCCAATTTGCGCTGCGCGACCTCGCGCGGGTCGAGTTGCTTGATCGTGCCCGCCGCGAGATTGCGCGGGTTGGCGTAAAGCGGCTCGGCGGCTTCCTCGCGCAGTTTGTTGATGCGCTGAAATTCCGCCGTCGTCATGAAAATTTCCCCGCGAATCTCGATCAACGCCGGGGCCGCGTGTCCGTCCGCCACCTTGAGTTTGTGCGGCAGCGATGTGATCGTGCGCGCGTTGGCCGTGATGTCGTCGCCCTCGATGCCGTTGCCGCGTGTCACCGCGCGCGTGAGTGTGCCATGTTCGTACGTAATGCTCACGGCAAGCCCGTCGATTTTGGGTTCAACGACGAACGCCAGTTCCTCGCGCCCGAGCAATTTCCCCACGCGCACATAAAATTCACGCAGCTCCATCTCCGAATACGTGTTGTCGAGACTCATCATCCGCTCGCGATGACGATAAGTGACAAAACCCTCCGTGCGATCATCCCCCACCCGCGCCGTCGGCGACTCGTTCCCGGACAGCGCCAGCTCCGGAAATTCCGCCTCCGTCTCGGCCAGCGCCCGTTTCAACCGGTCGTATTCGACATCGGTGATCTCCGGCTGCGCCCTGCGGTAATAAAGCTCATCGTGATGCGCGATGACCGCGCGAAGTTTTTCAATGCGTGCCCTTGATTCGTCGGAATTCATAAAATGGAAATTGGAAGCCTGAAAAAAAGAAACCCAATAGCCGCAAAGCCTCGCAAGAATCGCAAAGAAATTTTACCGGCGCCCGCACTCGCACGGTGCAATTCGTTCTGATGGGGGGAGTGTAAACAAAAGTAGCGGAAGTTGAAGCACGCGGTGCGAGAGAGCTGCGAGTTCACGCATTCGTAACCCCACCGTCATGATTTCGCCTCGCACGAGTAGCAGTATTTCGGGGCACTCGGCGCGATCACCACCCCCGCCGGCACCCCCGGCTTCGCCGGCTGGGGAGACGGCGCCGGTGCCGCCTCCCGCTTCAACCTCCCCGCCGCCTTCGCCGCCTCCGCGAGCACACTCTACATCGCCGACGCCGGCAACCACGTCATCCGCGCCATCGACCTCGCTACCAACTCTGTCACCCGCCTCGCCGGCATCCCTGGACGCACCCTCCCTATCGACGGCCACATCCTCTACGCCGCCGACAGAGGCCCCGACGACGTCATCTTTAACCACCCCACCGGCCTCGCCCTCGACGCCGCCGCCCAAAACCTCTACGTGGCGGACACGGGCAACGGCGGGGTGTAATTGCGATTGGTAGCAGAAGGGAAAAATGGTAGGGAAGGGGATGAACAAAAAACCTAAAGAAAAGACAGGACAGCTCGATGAGAACACAAAGCAATGGCTGGAAAGCCGACCGGAGCTGGTGAGGCGGCTCAAGGAGATGAAACGCATATGCGAGAACAAAGAGAGGGAGCACGAACTGCTCGCGAAAGC
>JAISGL010000112.1 GCA_031263125.1 Opitutaceae bacterium
GCATCGTTTGCCACGACTCCCACCACATTCGTTCGCACCCCAAAAAACAGGACAGGTCATGCGGCCAATTCCGGCGGTAGGGTAACGCAGGCTTCCAGACTGTGGACTGTGCGTAGCGCTGCTCCCTATGCCGCCACGACGCGGGCGAGACGCCCGCGCTACTTTCAGAAACGCGGGCAAGATGCCCGCGCTACTTTCGGAAATGCGGGCGAGACGCACGTGCCACGACGTCTCGCCTGTTCTGCGATGCGTCTCAACTCTCTTGAAAGCGAATTGGAATCAGTTGAGTTCTTCGACGGTGGTTTCGATGCGGCGGCCACCGATGGTCATGGCATACTTGCGGGGACCTCCGTTGCCGGCGGGGGCGAGCGTTGCGGTTGGCGCGGGGGCGGCGGACTTGGCGGTGGCGGGAGCAGGCGCGGGTGTGTTGACAACAACTGGCGCGGCGGCGGCGGACGCGGGGGCGGGTTTCGGTTTGTGGAGGTTGGTGAACTCCATCGGGAACATCGCGTGGAGGACACAGGCTTCGTCGTCGGTGGGAAGGCCGGCTTTGGCGAGGTCTTCGCGGAGTTTGGGCATGCGCGGCTGGAGGCTGTCGGCGAGGCGTCCGGTAATGGGTTTCTGGCCGGTTTTGTCCGTGACGAGTTTGAGGAGATCGGGGCTGACGGGGCCGGGGGTGCGTCCGTATTTGCCGAGGGCGATGTCCTGCGTGGCTTGCGAGAGATTTTTCCAGCGGCCGAACTTGACGTTGAGCATGGCTTGGGTGCCGACGATTTGCGAGGTGGGCGTGACGAGGGGTATCCAGCCGAGGGCTTCGCGGACGATGGGGACTTCGCGCATCACTTCGTCGAACTTGTCCATCATTTTCTGCTCTTTGAGCTGGGTGCGGAAGTTGGAGAGCATGCCGCCGGGGACTTGGTAACAGAGGGTGTCGGAGTCGACGCGTTCGTTGGCGGTGGAGGTGAATTTGCCGAGGTCGGCGTAGACGCCTTTGAAATAATCGCCGAGTTTGGTGAGGGTGGGTGTGTGGAATTTCGGGCAGCGGTCATAGCCTTCGAGGGCGGCGATCATGCGGACGGTGTCGGGTTGCGCGGTGCCGTTGGCAAAGGGGGCGATGGAGACTTCGACGGCGTCGGCCCCGGCTTCGGTGGCGGCGATGTAGGTGGCGACGGAGAGGCCGGCGGTGTCGTGCGTGTGGACGGTGACGGGGAGGCCGGTGCGTTTTTTGAGCTGGGTGACCATTTCGTGGCAGGTGCGGGGCGGGAGGACGCCCGACATGTCTTTGATGCCGATGGAGTCGGACCCCATTTTCTGGAGTTCGATGCCCATTTGCACGAAGGCTTCGATGGTGTGGACGGGGCTGGTGGTGAAACAGATTTCGCCGCGTGCGTGCGCGCCGGCGGCCTTGGTGGCCTTGATGGCGGTGGCGAGGTTGCGAAGGTCGTTGAGCGCGTCGAATATGCGGAGGATGTCGCAGCCGGCCTTGACGGTGCAGTTGACGAAGGCGGTGACGACGTCGTCGGGGAAGGAGGTGTACTGGACGATGTTCTGGCCGCGCAGGAGCATGATTTGCGGGGTTTGGGGCGCGGCTTTCTTGAGGGCGCGGAGGCGGTCGAAGGGGTTTTCGTTGAGGAAGCGGAGGCAGGAGTCGATGGTCGCGCCGCCCCAGGTTTCGAGTCCGGCGAAGCCGAGTCCGTCGAGGAGCGGGGCTGCGGGGAGCATTTGGGCCGTCGTCATGCGGGTGGCGGCGAGCGATTGGTGTCCGTCGCGGAGGACAGTGTTGTTGAAGGAGACAGGTTTGCTCATATGGAAAAAGTGAATGCGGCGTGCGCGCGCGGTATGCGCGGCGAAAATGCCGGACGGGTTTTGAAAACAGTTTTTGCGCGTGTGGCGAGTGTGTCTTTGCGAAAATAAATTTTTTAATGGGGGATATTCGACAGGCTGTTTTCGAGGGGGTGTTTTTTTGTCGCGCTTGACGCGGGCGGGACTTTAGCTGGGGGCAATTGTTTTCAAATATTCACATCTTATGAACACCAAACCCAGAAAAACCAAAGGTTCGCCCAACGCCGAAGTCGCCGCCCGGAAGGGGCCGATTTCGAAATTCATCGCGCATAATTACCGTCATTTTAACGCGGCCGCGCTCGTCGATGCGGCGCGCGGTTATGAGAACCATCTGGAGAAGGGCGGCAAAATGGTCGTGACTTTGGGCGGCGCGATGTCCACGGCGGAGCTGGGCATCACGCTCGCGGAAATGATTCGCAGGGACAATATCCACGCAATCGTATGCACGGGCGCGAATCTGGAGGAGGATATTTTTAATCTGGTCGCGCACGATTATTACGAGCGCGTGCCGCATTATCGCGACCTGACGCCGGCGGATGAGCAGGCGTTGCTCGGGCGTCACATGAATCGCGTGACCGACACGTGCATTCCCGAGATGGAGGCGATGCGTCGCATCGAAAAGGTTGTCCTTGAGGAATGGGTGAGGGCCGACAAGGCGGGCGAGCGTTATTTTCCGCATGAGTTCATGTACAGGATTTTGCTCGGCGGGAAGCTCAAGGAAAGTTACCAGATCGACCCCAAGGATTCGTGGATGCTGGCGGCGGCGCGGAAGAATCTGCCGATCATCGTGCCGGGTTGGGAAGACGCGACGCTCGGAAACATGTTTGCCGGCCATGTGATCAGCGGCGACGTGAAGAATGTACACACGGTTCGCACGGGCATTGAATACATGACGTGGCTCGCCGAGTGGTACACGAAGACCGCGAAGAATCTGCGCGATGGCAATGGTTCGCTCGGATTTTTCCAGATCGGCGGCGGCATTTCGGGCGACTTCCCGATTTGCGTGGTGCCGATGCTTCATCAGGACTTGCAACGGCCCGATGTGCCTCTCTGGGGCTACTTTTGCCAGATCAGTGACTCGACCACGAGTTACGGCAGCTACTCGGGCGCGGTGCCAAATGAGAAAATCACCTGGGGCAAGCTCGGCGAAAAGACGCCGAAGTTTATCGTCGAGAGCGATGCGACGATTGTCGCGCCGTTGATTTTCAACTGGGTGCTGGGAAAGTAAGCGGTTCACTGAAGCGGTGAGAATGCCGCGTGCGCACGGAGGGGCGGCTTGGCAGCCTGCGCCACGTTACGACGGCTGGCGTGGTTACTTTGGGAACGCCGAATTAAATCGACTTAAGTCGGGTTGAGTCGATTTGAGTCGGGTTAAGTCGGGTTACGCAGCCAAAGAGATTCAAAAGGCGCAGCGGTGCGCCCGCTTGGTGTATCTCGAAAATTCATCGCGGGCAAAGATGCCCGCGCTCCCAGGAACGTCCGCCTGCGTAATATCCGTTAATAACTGATGTTACGCGGAGGGCGGGATTTCGTAGGGCCTGACCTTGTGTCAGGCCGCGCTTGCGTGGGAGGCCACACTGGTAACTGATGTTACACAGCGCGGCTGCGCCGCAACCGAAGGTGGAAGGACGCCGGGCATTCTGGTAGAGTTTGAGGATGGAAATAAAAAACCAAACACCAAACAAAACACCCGGCGTGCCA
>JAISGL010000117.1 GCA_031263125.1 Opitutaceae bacterium
TTTTATAAAGCCGTCCGTTCATATTACATGAACGACGCCACTGCCTGGAAATGGCAGAATCGCGCCGATTTCAAAACCTCGAAGCACCGCCTCGATGACGAGGCATGGTGGGTATTCGAACCCGGCGTCGCATTAAAAATCTACGAAGGCTGGATCAGCCGTGATAATATTGAGATTATTAAAAACGAACGCCTCGACCGGAAAAATGGCCTGCTCGTGGCGGCGGAAGGCATGGCGGAAGGCGCCGGCAGACGCATCGCCGGTTTTCGCACCGAATCCGGGCGCGAATTCCGGGGCAGGGTTTTTATAGATGCCACCTACGAGGGCGACCTCATGGCGCTTGCCGGCGTGAGCCACACCATCGGGCGCGAGGCCAACGCCACCTACAAGGAAACACTGAACGGCGTGCAGACGCTCAATTCGAAAACGCATAATTTCCGCCCCGGCGTCGATCCGTATATCATCAAAGGCGATCCCGCCAGCGGCCTGCTTCCCTTTATAGACCCGACAGGCCCGGGCGTGGAGGGTGCCGCCGACAAACGCCTGCAAGCATACTGCTTCCGCCTTTGTCTCACCAATAATCCCGAAAACCGCATGCCCTTCGAGAAGCCGGACGGTTATCGCGAGGACTGGTATGAACTGCTCTTCCGCAATTTCGAAGCCGGCCTCGCGCGTGTGCCGTGGATCAATTCCCCGATGCCAAACGCCAAGACCGACACCAACAATCGCGACGGTTTTTCCACCGATTTCATCGGCCGGAATTATGACTACCCGGAGGCTGATTACGCGACGCGCGGGAAAATAACAAAACAACACCTTCTTTATACACAGGGCCTGATGTGGACACTCGCCAATCACCCGCGCGTTCCCCAAAAAATCCGCGACGACGTTTCACAGTGGGGCGTGACCAGGGATGAATTTGTCGAAACCGGCGGCTGGCCGGGGCAGTTGTATATACGCGAGGCCCGCCGTATGATTGGCGCGCTCGTCATGACGCAGCATCACTGTCTGGGCGGGGAGCGGGCCTATGATTCCATCGGCATGGCCGCCTATACAATGGACTCCCACAGCACGCAGCGTTATGTTAATAAAGACGGCCATGTTCGCAACGAGGGCTGCATCGAGAAAAAAGGATTCCCGCCCTATCCCGTCAGCTATCGGGCGCTCGTCCCGAAACAGGCCGAATGCGCGAACCTCATCGTCCCCGTGGCCATGTCCGCCTCGCACATCGCCTACGGCTCGATTCGCATGGAGCCGGTGTTCATGGTATTCGGGCAATCCGCCGCCACCGCCGCGTCGCTTGCGATTGATGATAATATTCCGGTGCAAAAAGTGAGTTATGCAAAATTGCGCCAGCGGCTGGTCCTGGACGGGCAGGTGCTTGGGCAGGCGGCGGCGGAACCGCCGTCCGCCCCATCGTCTCCCATTGCGCAGGAAGACATCCGGGTGGCCGGACTCACCCCCGCGATTGCCGCGCTCCTGAAACGTCCCGCCAATCCCGATGATGCCGGGGCGCAGGCACGCCGGCTGGTCGCGCTCATGACGCCGGAGGAGCGTTTTGAAATGGTGAGCGCCGGCAATAATTTTGGCATCAGCGCGGTTCCCCGGCTGGGAGTGCCGCCGGTTAATTTCGCAGACGCCTCGGCGGGGATTCGTATCATTGGCAAAACGCCGACGGCGGTTTATAAACAAACCACGGCGTTTCCGGCGCCCGTCCTGCTGGCCTCCGCGTGGGATGCCGGGCTGGCGCATGATTACGCCAGGGCCATCGGCGGGGAAATGCGCGCGGGAGGCGTTCACGTGCTGCTCGGGCCGGGTGGGAGCATTTACCGCATGTCGCGCACCGGTCGGAATTTTGAATACTTTGGCGAAGACCCCTTCCTCGCCTCGCGCATGGTCGAAAATTATGTCCGCGGGCTGCAATCCACGGGGGTGGCGGCCACATTAAAACCGTTTATCGGTAATGAAACGGAATTATACAGGCGCGTATCAAACTCGATTATAGACGACCGGGCTTTGCGCGAAATATACATGCCCCCGTATAAAGCCGGCGTGGATGCCGGGGCGTGGGCGGTGATGACAGCCTACAACCAGCTCAACGGCGAATGGACGGGGCAAAGCTCGAAAGTCATCAACGGATTGCTGCGCGGGGAGCTGGGCTTCAAATGGCTGTGCATGACGGACTGGAACTCGACCTGGGACGGCGTGGAACTGGCCGATTCCGGGCAGGACCTCGAAAAACCGGGCGGGTTCAGCCTGCGGCGCGCGAAAGATCAATTGCTGGGTTCGCTACAAATTGACCGGATGGTGATCAGTATATTCAAGACCTGCATCGCCGCCGGTTTGTATGATAAAAATTTCCGCCGCCCCGAATTGATGGAACGCTGGGATGAGCGCGAGGCGGTGGCGAGAAAAACCAACGAAAGGGGCATTATACTTTTGCATAACAACGGGCTGCTTCCCCTTGCCGCGAAAGATGCCGGCGGAAGCATATTGGTGACCGGCGTCAATGCCACCCGCGAGGAGCTTTCCGGACGCGGCTCGGGGCACGTGAGGGGATATAATAATAAAAGTTACGCCCAGGCGGTGGCGGAAACATTCAAGGCCGGTGTTGTCGTGGCGGAAAATCCGACGGACGAACAAATCCGCTCCGCATCCCTTGTGTTTGTTTTTGCCGGCTTTGCCCTGACCGGCCAGCCCAAGGAGGGTGAGGGCGGTAAGGACCGCACCTTTGCCATGCCCGATGACGCGTTGACAGAGCGTTGCGCGCGCCTGAATAAAAACACGATTGTCAGCATAGTGTCGGGCGGCGCGGTCGCCATGGACTGGGCTTCATCCGCCGCTGCCATATTGCAGGTTTCATACGGCGGCCAGACGGGCGCCGCCGTGCTGATGGACATACTGACCGGCAAAATCAACCCGTCGGGAAAACTGCCTTATACATTTGAAAAGAAATTCGAGGACTCGCCGGCGTTTGGCTACGACCGCGAACCGCTGGAAATAAGCGGCATGCGCCCGGTGACGGATTTCACGCCGAGCAAGGTCAGCTCGCTTTTGTTGAACAAGGAAAAGACAATGGCGAAAATATACAATGTTCATTATAAAGAGGGCATTTTCACCGGATACCGCTGGTTTGACATGAAAAAAATCGAGGTTCGTTATCCCTTCGGGCACGGATTATCCTATACCACATTTGAATATAAAAACATCCGGCTGGAAAAACAGTCCGGCGGGGAAGTCACCGTTTCCATGACGCTGACAAACACCGGAAAACGGGACGGCGCGGAAATCGCGCAGCTTTACGTGAGCGACCTGGAGTCAAGCGTGCCCCGCCCGCCGCGTGAGTTGAAGGCGTTCGAGCGCGTCGCGCTTTCCGCCGGCGAATCGCGGACGGTCACGTTCCGGCTGGATGCGGCGGCCTTTTCATATTGGGACAAAAATATACGGGACTGGCGCCTGGAGCCGGGGGAATTTGAAATACAAATCGGCTCATCATCACGCGACCTGCCCCTGCGCGCCAGGGTGCGGCTCTGACAGGCGGGCATGACCATGCAGCCAACCGGCCACACGATGTGCGCGTTTCCCATCATCGCAGTCGATTCCGACGGCACCGTGCTCGACGCCATGACGCCGAAGCACCGGCGCGCGTTCACGCCCGCGCTCATCGACGTCTGGGAAATCACGCGAGGGGCGCGCACGGCCTCGGAGTTGTTTCTCCACATCAACCTCCGCTCGCGTCATCGCGGGGCGAACCGTTTCGAGGCGCTCGGCCTTTTTCTGCGCGAGTGGAGCGCAAACCCGGACGCCGCGCTGCCGCCGCTCGATGCGTATTTTGCCTGGCTCGAATCCGGCGCGCCGCGCAGCGAGGCCGCGCTGGAGCGCGCGCTCGCGGAACATCCCGGCGGCGTCGCGCTCACCCGCGCGCTGGCATGGAGCCGCGAGGTCAACCGCCGTTGCGCCGCGTTGCCGCCGCCCGCGCCGTTTGCCGGCGCAGGCGCGGCGCTGCGCGAGGCCGCCGCGGTCGCGCGCGTCGCGGTCGTCTCCGGCGGCAACGGCGCGGCCATCCGCGCGGAATGGACTCGCGCCGGCCTCGCGCCGCTGGCCTCGGATTTTCTCACGCAGGAGGCCGGCTCCAAAACCGCCATTTTACGGCAGCTCGTAGCTGGCGCAGGCGGAGCGGAAGGCGTGCTCATGCTCGGCGACTCGCTGCTCGACGAGGACGCCGCCCGCGCCGCCGGTTGCGCGTTTTTCCCCATCATACCCGGCGCCGAGCCGGAGTCGTGGGATGCGTTCCGCGCCGACGCGCTTCCGGTGTTTCTTTCCGGCCGGTGGACGCCGGAAACCGCCGCGCGCCATCGCGAAAAATTCCACGCCACCCTCGGCGTCCAGGCGCCGCACCCCGCAAGCCGCCATGCCCCGTAATCCACCGCGCCCATATCCTTTTTCAGCTATCACCCAGCCACCGCCCAGCTACCACCCAGCCGCCACCCAGTCATCACCCAGCCACCGCTCCACCCATTTTTCATGCCTGCCATCATTGACACAAACGCACCCGCAATTTCCCCGGCGTCCGGCCTGCTTCCGGTTGACGAAGCCGCGGAACGCTGGGTTGACCAAAAACTGGGCGCGCTCGGCCTCGACCAGAAAATCGGCCAGCTCCTCGTGTTTCCGCACTACGGCCCGTTCATCACGCCCGACGTCGTGGAGTTCATCCGCGACCACCACGCGGGCGGCCTGCGCATCGCGCAAAAATTCATGCCCGGCGCGACCGACAGCCGCGAGGACGGCGCGATGGACGACATCCACCGCCAGCCCGACGCGAACACCTTCGACCGCCCCGAGACGCTCGACCGCATCGCGTGCACGGCGTCCGAGTTCGCCTCGCGCCTCAACGAGCTGCGCGACATCGCGATGGAGCGCCCCGGCGCGGTGCCGTTGCACATGGCGTTCGACCAGGAGGGCGAGGGCGCGGATTTTCTTTTTGAGCAGCGCCTCTTCCCGCACCCGCTCGGCCAGACCGTTGACGGCGACCCCGGACTGGCGCGCCGCATCTCGCGCGCCATCGGCAGGCAGGCGCGTGCGCTCGGCGCCAACATGATCCACTCGCCCGTGCTCGACGTGAACACCGAGCCGGCCAATCCCGAAATCGGCCCGCGCGCCTACGGCGACAATCCCGCCGCGGTCATCCGCTTCGGCCTCGCCGCGCTGCGCGGCCTGGACGAGGCGGGCATCGTGGCGACCGGAAAACATTTTCCCGGTCGCGGCCACTCAAGCGCCGACGCGCATTTCAGCCTGCCGGAAATCACGCTCGGGCGCGACGAACTCTGGCGCGACCACATCGCGCCGTTCAAGGCGCTCATCGACGCCGGCCTGCCCGCCATCCTGGCCGCGTTCACCGCCTACCCCGCGCTCGGCGCGGCGGGCGTGCCGGGCGCGACCAGCCGCGCCGTCGTCACGGATTTGTTGCGCGGCGAACTCGGCTTTCGCGGCGTCGTCACGACCGACAACGTCCAGATGGGCGGCCTGCTTGAAAAATACGACATGGGCGAGGCCGTCGTGCGCTGCCTCACCGCCGGCTGCGACCTCGTGCTTTGCCGCGCCTACAGTCCGCAACGCCGCCATGTGCTCGCCTCCATCAAGACCGCCGTGCGCGAAGGCCGCTGGCGCGAGGCCGCCCTCGACGCCTCGGTGCGCCGCATCCTCACGATGCGCTGGCGCATGGGCCTCGCCGAAAACGGCGGCAAGGTCGACGCCTCCGCCGCGGGCGCGCTGTTCCACGATCCGCAAACCGTCGCGCTCGCCGGCGAGGCCGCGCGCCGCTCGACCGTCATCCTTCGCGACCGCGCCGGCCTGCTGCCGCTCCCGGCCGGAAAACGCATCCTCCTCGTCGAGCAAATCCACCATTTCCACCGCTTCATCAACAACAGCTACTCGCACCCCGGCATGCTCTGGCAGGAACTCCGCCGCATCGCGCCGGACATCGCCACCGTGGCCGTGAACGAACGCCTCACCGACCGCGACCGCGCCGCCGTCCGCCGCCGCCTGCCCGAGGCCGACGTGATTGTGTCCACCAGTTACTACAACTACCGCAGCCACGCCATCATGCTCCCGATGCTCGCCGAGTTGCGCGCCGCGGGCAAACCGCTCGTCGTCGTGAGCAACACGCCGTTTGAAAAATTCGGCGTCCCGGCGTGGGTGGACACCGCCGTCATTTCGTTCTGCCCCTCCGGACGCGAGCACATGCGCGCCGTCGCCGAAGTCCTGACCGGACGGCTCAAGCCAGCCGGCCAAATTCCGCTTTCACGCTTCTGACACCCGCCACTTCTGACACCCGCTTTTGACACCGACAACAACATCAACCAAATAACACCAACCCAACAACACTAACCCAACAACACCAACCCAACCCACCAACATCAACCCACCAACATCAACCCAACAGCACCAACATCAACAGCACCAACACACCAACCCGATAAAAACATGCTCACAAAAAACATCATCCCTCCGCTTTTCTCTCCGCTTCTCCTCGCCGCTGTCGTTGCCGCCGCCGCCCTGCTCGCATGGCCGTTGCGCGCGGCTGAAATTCTCCGCGAGAAATTTGATTATTCCGACGGCCCGATTCACACAGTGTCCAAACGCGCATGGACGGTGACCAATGGCAGTCCCGCCATCGCAATCGAAAAACACGCCGCCGCCTTGCCCGGCGGCGACGCGCCCGGCTACGTCACGCGCGCGTTCACCGCGAAACCCGCCGGCGCCCAGGCCACCGCCACCTTGCAGGCGCGTTTCGACGGACCGGTGCAAGCCGGCAAAAGCCGGCTGGTGTTGTTCCAATTCACCGACGCGTCCGGCAAAAAACGCCGCGGACGCCTGCTCATGCGCGCCGGTTCCGATAACGAGAGCGTGCAACTCGGCGTCACCTCGAAAAACTCGACTGATGCCGTCTGGAGCAAACGCGAGCTGCCGCTCTCGGAGGAGCACACGCTGGTCTTCCACTACGATTCCGCCGGCGGTTCCACCCGCCTCTGGATCAACCCCACCGCCGCCACGACCAAGCCCGACGTGGAGGCCGCCGACGCCGATGCCGTCACGCCCGGACGCGTCAGCCTGCAAGTGGATTCCCGATGGAATCTTGGCCGCGTGCTGCTCACCAGCATCATCGTGACCGACGCACCGCCCGCCGCATCCCGCCCGCCCGCCGCCACTCAGTCCGCTCCGCCCGCTCTGTCCGCTCAGACCACCCCGTCCCTTCAGCCTTTCAGCCCTTCAGTCCTTCAGCCCTTTTCCCCGCCGCCGCCCGCGAAGCGTTTTTATGTGTTTCTCCTCGCCGGCCAGTCCAACATGGCCGGACGCGGACTCGTCGGGGAAACCGACCGCGCGCCCGACCCGCGCATCCTCGCGTTTGCCGGCCCCGGTCGCTGGATTCCCGCGACCGAGCCGCTGCACAACGACAAGCGCGGCGCCGGCGTCGGCCCCGGCCTCGCCTTTGCCCGCGCGCTGCTGCCGCACCTGCCGCCTGATGTTTCCATCGGCCTGATACCGGCGGCGTTCGGTGGCACGTCGATGGCGCAATGGCAGAAAGACTACAAAGGCGACTTCCGCTGGCCGGACGGCCGCACGCTCTTCCAACTCGCCACCGAATCCGCCCTCGCGGCGGCAAAGGAAGGCACGCTGGCCGGCATCCTCTGGAACCAGGGCGAAGCCGACGGCAGTCGTGCGCGACGCGACGGCGGCGTCGAGTATCGCGCGCGACTCGACGCGCTGATCGCCGACTTCCGCGCCACGCTCGACCGCCCCGACCTGCCGTTTGTCGCCGCCACGCTCGGCCCCTGGCGCCGCCCCAACACGACGGAGCTGAACCAGGTTTACCTCGACCTCCCCGCGCGCGTGCCGCGCACCGCGGTCGTCGACACGCTCGCCCCGGAGTTTGCCGGAAAACTCCGCAACAAGCCCAACGACCCCGCGCACTACGACACCGACTCCGCGCGCCTCCTCGGCGCCGCCTACGCCCGGGCGATGCTCACGCTCGGCACCCCCCGCACGCGGTAAAACTCCCGCCTGATCTGCCCGATCTGCCCGATCAGTCCGATCTGTCCGATCAGCCCGATCAGCCCGATCCGCCCGATCCGCCCAATCAGCCCTTCAGCCCTTCAGCCTTTCAGCCTTTTCCACTATGACTGCCACCGCCCTCCTCGCCCGCGCCGTCCTCCTCGCCCGCGCCGCTCTCCTCGCCCGCGTCTCTGCCGCGCTCTTTGCCGTCGCCTCCGCCGCCCTCCTCGCGCCCGCCCGCGCCGATGTCACCTTTGCGCCCGGCGTGCCCGTGCTCGTCGTCGGGACACCCGGCGGCGCGGAGCAAACCGCGCTCAACCACCTCGTCCGCGACCTGAAAAAAGTGCTCGGTCGCGCATCGCCCGTTGTCACCGACGCCAAAAAAATCGCCGGCCAACCCGCCATCGTGATTCTCGCCGCCCCCGCTGCGTCCGCCACCCCCGCTGCGTCCGCCCCGCCTGATCAGCCCTTCAGCCTTTCAGCCCTTCAGCCCTTTCCTCCCGAGTCCCACGGCATGCGACTCGTCCAAACCGCCGACGGCCCGCGCCTCGTGCTCGAAGGCGGCGGCGCGCGCGGACTCATTTACGCGATGTATGCGTTCACCGAGGAATGCCTCGGCGTGCCGCCCCTCTGGTATTGGAGCAACTGGCAGCCGCAGCCGAAAAAACACCTCGTGTTTCCCGACGGTTTCGAGCGCATCCACCCGCCGCCTTGCGTGCGCTGGCGGGCATGGTTCAACAACGACCAGGATTTTCTCTCGCCGTGGAAACAAGCCGGCGGAGGGGCAAACGCCGAGGCCATGTTCGAGACCATTCTCCGCCTCAAATACAACACCTACGAAGTCGAGACAGTGGCCAATCTCAGCAAATCCTCGCCCGCTTACGCGCCCAACAGCGAGGCGCTCGCCGCGCACAAACACGGACTGGTGATCACCACGCATCACCACTCGCCGCTCGGCTCGCGACTCGGGCGCCGCCTGGAGCACTGGAATCAATTTTGGACCAAAATGGGACGCGCCACCGACATCCCCGCGCTCAGCGTGAAACAGCCCGCGCCGCTCCACGAATTCTGGCGCTACCACGTCGAGACCGCGGTGCGCGCCGGCTTCGAATGCGTCTGGACAATCACGTTTCGCGGCGGCGGCGACATCCCGTTCTGGCAGACATTTCCGGACGCCCCGCCCGACATGCCCGCCCGCGCCCGCGTGATCGGCGAAATGCTCGCGAAACAAGCCGCCATCGTGAAGGACGTCACCGGCAATCCCGCCCCGCCGATGCGGACGACGCTCTACAATGAAAACTCCGACCTCTTCGCCGCCGGGCTGCTGCGCCCGCCCGCCGAACCGACCCTGATCTGGAATTTCGTCGCCGCGCGCCGCGACCATTTTCCCGCCGCCGACGTGCGCGGCTTCAAGGCGCCTCCGGACCTGCCGGTCGGGTATTATCTCAACTTCCAGTTCACGTCCACCGGCTCGCACCTCGTCGCCGCGGAAGGGCCGTGGAAAATGGCGGCCAACTACCGCGTGCTCGACGCGCTCAACGCCCGTCCGCTCGCCTTCACGGTCGTCAACGCCGGCAACATCCGCGAACACGTCATGGAGCTTTCCGCCAACGCCGCGATGATGTGGCGCTTCGCCGGTTTCGACGCGGACGCCTTTCTCGAAAAATTTTGCGCGCTCTATTTCGACCCCGCCTGCGCCCCGGAAACCGCCCGCCTGTATCGCGATTATTATTACGCCTACTGGCTCCAGAAAAAAGCGGATATACCCGGCTTCGAACGCCAGTATATTTTCCAAGACCAGCGTTATGCGCGCGCCGCCGAGATGCTGTTAAAGGCGTTGGACGGCGATACCCGCACACCGAATCCGCTCGACGGCCATCCCATGGACAACCCCAACACCGGCAGCGTCGGTTACTTCCGCGTCGAGCCGGAAGCCGGAGACAACGGCCAGATCGGCGCGCTCCTGCGAGGCACGGCGCAATCCGCCGCGGCCTTTGCAAAAGTGGCTGAAAACGCCGGACGCCTGCGCGCCGAAATCCCGGAGCGCAACCGCTGGTTTTTCGACCAGAACCTGCGCGTCCCCGCGCTCGTGATGGAGCGTTTGAACATCATGTTGCACGAAACATCCGCGGCCTATGCGCAGCCGGTTTCCGAACGCACAAAAATCCGCGCGCACCTCGCCGCCGCCCGCGCCGCGCTCGCCGGTGCGCGGGATTTTTTGCGCGCCACCGACACGGGTGTTTTCACGCACTGGCACGAGAGCGATGAGAAATTCAAAATCAACAAACTGCTCCAGTCGTTCGATGCGGCAATCGCCAATCAGGCTGTCCGAACCAACGCGCTGAAACCACTGGCAAAGTAAACAGAATGTCGTCAGGCCACTCATCATCGGCAGGGCGTCAGGAGCCGTCCGCCGCTTTCCAAATCAAGGCTCCTGATTTTGCCCTGAGTCCCTTCACCGGCATGACCCGGCGGCATTGGGTCGAGGCCGGTCAATGGCTGCTCGACGGTGTTTTTTCCCATGTGGAAAACCAGGACGCGCCCCTCCTGCTGCCTCGCGGCGAAACGAAAATCACCTATCCCCGGCCGGGCGATCCCGACTGGCGCAGGCGCAGCGAAATCATGGAAGGCGTCGCGCGCACTTTGCTGATCGCGGGTCCGCTCCTCCGGCACAATCCCTCGCTGCGCTCAAACGGCATCGCCCTGCGCGATTATTATGCGAACGCCATCCTGAAACTCGCCGACCCGAAATCGCCCGGCTACGTCGGCGATCAGACGGGCATGGTCAGGGCGTGGGGCGACCGGCCGATTCAGGTGACATGCGAATGCGCCTCGCTTGCGCTGGAACTCACGCTCGCGCGCGACTCGCTTTGGGCAAATTACACACGCGCCGAAAAGGACATGGTCGCCCGGCTTTTCCACACGTGGGGGCACTGCCGCACGCACGCGCACAACTGGCGGCTTTTTAACATGCACATCCTTTCGTTTTTGCAGCGCGAGGGCTACGAAATCGACGGTGAAATCCTGCGCGAGCATCTGCGCGCGGTGCGCGCATTCGACGCCGGCGATGGCTGGTATCGGGACGGCACTTATTTCGATTATTATTCTGCATGGGCGTTTCAATTTTACGCGCCCCTCTGGGCGGCGTGGGGCGGCTGCGAGACGCACCCGGCGATTGCCGGGGCCATCGAGCGCAGCACGCACGCGCTGCTTAAAACTTACGACCGCTTGTTTGACCGCGACGGCTGGCAGCCGATGTGGGGGCGGAGCGGCATCTACCGCTTCGCGGCATCGGCGCCGTTTGCGAGCGCGTTTTTCCTCAAAAACGCGGGCGTCAATCCGGGGCTGGCCCGGCGCGTCCTTTCGGGAAATTTTTTCCAGTTCATCGGCCATCCGGATTTCGCAAACAACGGTGTCCCCGCGCTCGGTTTCTACGGGCAATTTCCGCCGATGGTGCAGCCCTACAGTTGCGCGGCGAGTCCCTTTTGGTTTGGCAACGCCTACCAAGGCGTTGCATTGCCCGGGACGCATCCGCTCTGGACTGAGCGCGAGGAAGCCGGTTCGTGGGAAGGGCTTGCCGCCGGCGCCGTGCGCGAAACGGAGTTGCCCGGCCCGGGTTTGGTGCTCACCCAATATGGCGGTTCGGGAGCCGCCGAAATGCGCACGGGCAAGGTGATGATTGTCGGCGGGCACAAGGTGCTGCACAACTATTCGCGCCTCGCCTTCCACACGCGTTTCCCGTGGCAGTCGGACACCGCCGACGGCCTCATGAGCATGCACTACAACGTGCGCGGCGGGGCGGCTTCGCATGTGACCTCGACCGGCCGGATTGTCACTGCGGCGGCGCCGGCCGGCGGCGGGGCGATCGTGCGCGCGCCCAATCTGCTGCTGTATTCCGGCGTGCGCGGCGGCGTGTATTACCGGAGGCTGCTGTTCGATTTCGCCGGCTCGCTCGGCGATAATCCGGCGGTGGACCTGGCGGACTTTGCCGTGCCGTGCGGACTGGTTCGTTGCGACCGCCTTCGCATCCACGACCCCGGAAGCGAAATCATCCTCTGCCATCACGCGCTGCCGGTCGCGGAAGGCGCGGCTCCCCGCATCGAGGAGCGCGAGGCCGGCCCCTTGCGCGCAAAGGCGCTGCTGCTCGCCTCGGGCGGGCGACAGCTCGCGCTGGTCAACGTGCATGGCTGGGACAGTTTCATCATGCGCCGCGAGGCCGGGTTGCACCCGGAGGCGCGCGAAAGCATTCTGCCCGGGCTGACCAGCCGGCGCGAAGCCCGTTACAAGGGAGACCCGTGGCGCATCACGCTGATGTTGCACCGCTGCGACGCGAAACCCTGGCGCGACGACGAATTGTGGCCCTTTCGCTCCATGACGCGGCACGATGAGTTTGCCGGCGACACCCCGGCAATTGACGAGGACGGCCGGCGCATCGCGGTGGATTTTGCGCTTAACGATGGTTCGGTTCGCCGCGTGTCGTTTGACGGCATGGAGGGAACGCTTCGCATATGAGCCTGTGCCGGCGCCAATGAATACACTTTCCATCATGCATCCCATCCCTCCGTCCGGACTCATCCTGTCGTTTCGCGCCGCAATCGTGTGCGCATTGCTTTCGTGCGCCCTTCCGCTGGTGTCGGCCGCGCACGCGCTCTCGGTTTCATCGGCCCTTGTCGATTATCAGGAAAACCCCGCGACCATCGACGCGCAAAATCCGGCCTTTTCGTGGAAATTGGAATCGCCCGCGCGCGGCACGCGGCAGACCGCGTATCGCGTGGTGGTTGACAAAGCGCCGCCAGCCGGCGACGCGATGCCCGTCCGCATCTGGGATTCGGGCCGCGTGGAGTCGTCCCAGGCCGGCGCGATTCACTGCAAAGGCAGGCCGCTGGAGAGTAATTCCGATTACGAATGGAGCGTCACGGTTTGGGACAACCACGGCAACAGCGCCACAAAACGCGCCCGTTTTTCCACCGCGTTGCTGGAGCAAAACCAATGGCGCGCAAAATGGATCGGCGGCGGTGGGAATGAGGCCGGCCTGCTGTTGCGCCGCGTATTTTCGCTGGAAAAACAGCCCGTCCGCGCGCGCGTGTTCGCCGCCGGCCTCGGCTTTTATGAGCTTCAGGTGAACGGCGCGAAGGCGGGCGACGTGGTGCTCGTTCCGGGCCGGACAAATTACCAAAAGCAGGTCTTGTATAATGTGTATGACGTCACGCCGATGCTCCGCCCCGGCGCAAACGCCATCGGCATCATGCTGGGCAACGGCTGGTTCGACATGGCGGAAAAATTCGCCGGCTGGCGCGAAAAAAAATACGGCGCGCCGCGCGCCATCGTGCAACTGCACATCGACTATGCCGACGGCACATCCGATGTGCTCGTTTCCGACGAATCGTGGCGGAAGCGCCCCGGCCCCGTCACGCAGGACTGCATTTACGACGGCGAATCGTTCGACGCCCGCCGGGAGCCGGCGGGATGGTCGTGTAGTGATTTTTTGGATACCGATGGCTGGACGCCCGCGAACGTGCCCGACGCGCCCGGCGGCGGGCTGCGCGCCGAACGCGTGCCGAATCGCATCACCGCGACGCTGCGCCCCGTTGCAATATTGAATCCGGGAGCCGGCGTGCATGTGATTGATTTCGGACAAAACATCGCCGGATGGGTGCGGATGAAGGTCGCCGGGGAACCGGGTGTGACCGTGACGCTCCGCCACGCCGAAAACATCAACGAGGATGGAACCCTGAACCGGAAAACCAACGGCAAGGCCGCGGCCACCGACCGCTACACGCTTCGCGGCGGCGGCGAGGAAACATGGTCGCCGCGCTTCACCTGGCACGGATTCCGTTATGTCGAAGTGACAGGCTGGCCGGGCGAGCCTGCCGCGGACGATTTCACCGCGTGCGTCATCAACAGCGATTGCGGGCCGGCGGGCGAATTCACCTCGGGCGACGAACTCATCAACCGCATTCACCGCAACACGGTCTGGTCGCAGCGCGGCAACATGCAGGGCGGCGTGCAGACCGACTGCCCGCAGCGCGACGAGCGGCTCGGCTGGCTCGCCGACGCGCATGTGACCGTTGACGAGGCATGGTGCAATTTCGACATGGCCGCCTTTTATATAAAATGGCTGCGCGACATGCAACTGATGCAGGACGGCGACGGCGCGGTGCCCTACGTCGTGCCCCGGCAAAACACCGCGCACAGCATCGACTGGAGCGCCGGTTATCTTATCATTGCGTGGAGTTTTTATATGCACACCGGCGACGTGCAAATCCTGGAAAATCATTATCCGAATTTCATTCGTTATATTGATTATCTCGGCGCGCAGGCGAAGGCCGGCATTCTGCCGCCCTCGCGTTACGGCGACTGGTGTTCCGTGGCGCAAATCGACAGGCAAAAATCCGGCTGGGTGCGCGGCACGCCGGAACTCACGACCACGGGATATTATTATTATTGCGCCAGCCTCATGGCAAAAATCGCCGCCGCCCTTGGAAAAACGGAGGACGCCCGGCGCCACGAAATACTCGCTGACAAAATCGGGACGGCGTTTCATCAAAAATATTTCGACGCGCAAAAAGGGATTTATCTCAGCGAGGAGCATGCGTTTCAATTCGCGCAATTATTTCCGCTCCACCTCGGCCTTGTTCCCGGAAAGGAACGGCGCCGGGTCTTTGAAAATCTTATCACCCGGATGGCGGACAGCGACGACGGGCGCATCAAAGCCGGCATTCTCGGCACGCGGTATTTTCCGGACGTGATGGAGCGCGAGGGACGCGAAGACCTCGTCTGGGCAGCCGTCACAAAGCGGGGCTTCCCCAGCTACGAAAGCATGCTTGCCGGAGGCCGCACCACGCTGGCGGAACATTGGGATGGCAGCGGTTCCGGCAACCACGTCATGTTTGGCAGCATCGACGCGTGGTTCTACAAAAAACTGGCCGGGCTGGAAGTGGACCCGTCGAAACCGGGCTACGAACGCATCATCGTGCGCCCGCATATTCCGGCGAATCTCGACCACGCGGGCGCAAGCATCCAAACGGTCCGCGGTCGCGCCGCCGTCGCGTGGGAAAAGACCGGCGGAAACCTGCGCCTGCGAGTCGAGGTGCCCGCGAACAGCGAGGCGCTGGTGTGGATGCCCGCAAATGCGCGCGAAGAAGTGCGAGAGGGCGGGACATCGGCGGACAACGCCCCCTCCGTGACCTTTGTCCGGCAGGAAAATGGATACATTGTATTCGCCGTGGAATCAGGTGTCTATGAGTTCATTGCCGCAAGCGCCGCGAATCGGTTTAATATAAATAAGTGATGTTGCGCAGCGGGTGGATTTTGTTTTTGGCAGGGTGGTCTCGCCAGGGCAAGCCGGAGGCTTGCCAGAACTTAGCCGGTGGTTGAGCGAGGCTTTGCGAGCGACACCACCGGAAATAGTCGCAGATAAAATCGCATCCCGGAGGGATGCCAGAGGCGTGTGACATGGGTTTCTGGCATCCCTCCGGGATGCATTCGTTTTTTTATTCATTACCGGTGGTATCGCTCGCCAAGCCTCGCTCAACCACCGGC